>NZ_JBEYYC010000023.1:0-137720 GCF_040645355.1 Streptomyces sp. NPDC046805
TCGTCGAGTTCGACGAACGATTCCTCGTCCATCAGCAGCTCGATGCGTTCACGGGCCGTCAACTTGCCCTTGGCGTGCTGCTTTTCGACGGCTCGCTGCGACCCGGCGTGCGTCGCTTCCTGGATACGGCGCTGGAGATCCGCGAGCTTCCCCGCGGTCGTGTGAATGTCGATGTCGTTCACTGGTTTCTGCTCCACCCGGTGGGTCGCTGGTCAGAAGGTGTCGTGGGGGACGTACACGCCCCACACGTCGCGTAGGGCGTGGGAGACCTCGCCGACCGTGGCGCGCGCCCGGAGGGCCTCGCGCATCGGGGGCAGGACGTTGTCGGTGCCCCGCGCGGCGCCGCGCAGGGCGTCCAGGGCGCGCTCGACGGCGCCGTCGTCGCGCTCCTCGCGCAGGGCGGCGAGGCGTTCGCGCTGGGCGATCTCGATCTGCGGGTCCACCCGCAGCGGTTCGTACGGCTCTTCCTCGTCGAGGGCGTAGCTGTTGACCCCGACCACGGTCCGCTCCCGCTGGTCGATCTCCAGCGCGATCCGGTACGCGGACTTCTCGATCTCGGACTTCTGGAAGCCCTGCTCGATGGCGGCGACCGCACCACCACGGTCCTCGACGGCCTGCATCAGCTCCAGGGCGGCCGCCTCGACGTCATCGGTCATGGACTCCATGACGTACGACCCGGCGAAGGGGTCCACGGTCTTGGTCACGTCGGTCTCGTAGGCGATGACCTGCTGGGTACGCAGTGCCAGCCGCGCCGCCTTCTGAGTGGGCAGCGCGATGGCCTCGTCGTAGGAGTTGGTGTGCAGGGACTGGGTACCGCCGAGAACCGCGCCCAGGCCCTGCAGGGCGACCCGGACCAGATTGACCTCGGGCTGCTGCGCGGTGAGCTGCACCCCCGCGGTCTGCGTGTGGAAGCGCAGCATCTGGGACTTGGGATTCCTGGCCTTGAACTCGTCTCGCATCACGCGTGCCCAGATGCGGCGCGCCGCACGGAACTTGGCGATCTCCTCCAGCAGCGTCGTCCGGGCGACGAAGAAGAACGACAGCCGCGGCGCGAAGTCGTCGACGTCCAGGCCCGCGGCGATCGCGGCGCGCACGTACTCCTTCGCGTTGGCCAGGGTGAAGGCGATCTCCTGCGCGGGCGTGGCCCCAGCCTCCGCCATGTGGTAGCCGGAGATGGAGATCGTGTTCCAGCGTGGCAGTTCCCGGTGGCAGTAGGCGAAGGTGTCGCTGATCAGCCGCAGGGACTGCTGGGGCGGGAAGATGTAGGTGCCGCGGGCGATGTACTCCTTGAGTACGTCGTTCTGGATCGTGCCGGTCAACTGCCCACCGGCGACGCCCTGTTCGGCCGCCACGAGCTGGTAGAGCAACAGCAGTGTCGAGGCGGGGGCGTTGATCGTCATCGACGTCGACACCTTGTCCAGCGGCAGCCCCTGGAACAGGGTCCGCATGTCCTCGATCGAGTCGATCGCCACGCCGACCTTGCCCACCTCGCCCCGGGCCACGGCTTCGTCGGAGTCGTGGCCCATCTGCGTCGGCAGGTCGAAGGCCACGCTCAGGCCGCCCGTCCCCGCGCCGACCAGTTCGTGGTAGCGCTCGTTGGACTCCTTCGCCGTGCCGAAGCCGGCGTACTGGCGCATCGTCCAGGGGCGGCCGGTGTACATCGACGGATACACACCCCGCGTGAACGGGAACGCGCCCGGGGCGCCCAGCTTGGCGTCCGCGTCGAAGTCCGCCAGTGCCCAGCCGTCGTAGAGCGGCCGGATCGGCAGACCGGACTCGCTCTGTGCCGCGGAACCCATGCGGACCTCCCTGGTACTGGATCTATATTTGACGGTACTCAGTACCGCAGTGCGGGGCAAGTGGTCTCCGGGGGCTGAGACAGGGAAGGATGGGCACTCATGAGCAAGCCACCCGCGCGGATCCGACTCGCCGACGCCGCCTTCGCCCTCTTCGACGAACGCGGATACGAGCAGACCACCGTCGAGGACATCGCCGAACGGGCCGGGGTGGGGCGTACGACGTTCTTCCGGCACTACGGGTCCAAGGAAGCGGTGATCTTCCCCGACCACGACCGGCTCCTCGACCTGATCCGGGACCGGCTGGCGACCTCCAGTCACAGCACCGCCCTGGTCGCCGTCTCGGATGCGGTCCGCCTGGTGCTGCTGCACTACATCGAGGAGGGCGACCTCGCGCGCCGCCGCTACGCGCTGACCAGCAAGGTGTCCGTCCTGCGCGACCGGGAGATCGCCAGTGTGGCGCGGTACCAGCGGCTGTTCCGCGAGTTCATCGCCGACTGGATGGGCGATCCCACGGAGTCGGCGTCGCTGCGGGCCGAGCTCATGGCGGCGTCCGTCGTCGCCGCCCACAACCACGTGCTGCGCCGCTGGCTCCGGGGCGAGTCCTCCGACGCCGTGGCGGAGATGGACGACGCGATGGGTGAGGTGCTCGCCCTGTTCCCGGCGCCCGCCACCCACGGGCGGACCGACGACGGCGGCACGACCGTCGTCGCCTTCCGGACCGGGCAGGACCTCGACGCACTGCTGCCCTCGCTGAAACGGCTCGTCGAGGGCGGATCCGCGCACTGAACGCCGTGCGTGGCCACGCACGGCGTTCAGCGGTCGTCAGAGGTGTCGCTCCGCCAGTCGTCACACCACCAGAAGCTCGACCAGCGCCGAGACGCCGCCACGGCGTGGTTCTTCCGCACCACCGCCCACGGAGCCTGAACCCAGCGCCTCGTCGCCGGCGCCGTCTGCGTCGTGGCGGGCTTCGCCGCCGTCTGGGTGCCACCGCTCGCCTCACTCGCCATCCTCGACGTCATCCTCATCGTGACCGCCACCGTGCTCGGGCACGTCCACCGGAACCTGACCCGCACGCTGCGGGCCGCCGCGGAGTCCTGACGTCCTGAGCCTTTCCGGCAGCCCCGAGCCACCCGTATGCCATGCCGTCGGATGCTCATTGCTGGCGGGACGGCGAAGAGTCGCGCAGCGTGGAGGGGAGAGGGCGACGGGCGAGGCGGGCGAGAGCGCCGTAGGAGAGGTGGACGCATGGACACGGATGTCTCGGGCCCGCGGGTCGTGGTGGGCGTCGACGGGTCGCCGTCCTCGCACGCGGCACTGCGCTGGGCCGTTCGCTACGCCGGTCTCATCGGCGGGGGTGTGGACGCGGTCGGCGTGTGGGAGGTGCCGGGGCAGGAGGGCTGGTCGGCTCCGCCCGTGGACACCGACTTCGACGAGGGGGAGGCCCGGCGGCGGCTCACCCGGGAACTGGAGGACGTGCTCGGTGCCGAGCCGGCCGTTCCCGTCAGGGCGCTGCTGGTGCGCGGCCATCCCGTCGACGTGCTGCTCAGAGCGGGGGAGGGGGCCGAGGCCCTGGTCGTCGGCAGCCATGGGCGGGGCGGGTTCGGCCGCGCCCTGCTGGGATCCGTCAGCCAGCATGTGGCGCAGCACGCGAGCTGTCCCGTCGTGATCGTGCGCGGGCGGCCGGTGTGAGCGTTCCGGCCGGCGAAGACTCGGGAAGTCGGTAAGACGTGGTCCGTACGACGTGACGACATAACGACATGACGATGCGACGAGGGGACGGAGAGGAGGCCGCCGGCCATGAGACACCGCAGCGTGAGTGACCTGATGACGCCCACGGCCGTCAGCGTGCGCACGGGCACGCCGTCCGAGGAGATCGCGCCCCTGCTCGTCGAGTACGGCATCACCGCCGTACCGGTGGTCGACGACCAAGGGCGGCCGGTCGGGGTCGTGTCCGAGGCGGACCTGCTGCACCGGCGGCCGTCCGCCGGGCCCGGCAGCAGCGCCGGGGACCTCATGACCAGCCCCGCCGTGGTCGCGCAGCCGGAGTGGAACGCGGTCCGCGCCGCCCGGACGATGGAGCGGCACAAGATCAAGCGCCTGCCCGTCATCGACGGCACGGGCCGGCTGATCGGTGTGATCAGCCGCAGCGATCTGCTCCAGCTCTTCCTCCGCCGGGACCAGGCGATCCAGGAGGAGATCCGCGAGGACGTCGTCGGCCGGACGCTCGGCCTGCCGCCCTCGGCACTGACCGTCGACGTCACCGACGGCAAGGTGACGCTGAGCGGCCGCGTCCGCCGCCGGAGCCTCGTCCCGGTCGTCGTGCGACTGTGCGAAGGCGTCGACGGCGTGGTCGACGTGACCGGGCATCTCGGCTTCGACCTCGACGACAACGAGCACCGCGCCGCACACACGACGACATCGCGGTGACCCGGCGCGCGGCCGGTCACGCCGACCGCAGCGGCGGTTCGCCGGCGTCGGGGCGTACCAGGTGGGCGGTGAACCAGTCGCGGGCCAGGGAGGCGACGGTCGCCAGGGTGCCGGGCTCGGCGAACAGGTGCCCCGCGCCGGGGACGACGGCGATCCGGTGTTCGCAGCGCATCTGGTCGGCGGCGAGCCGGTTGAGGCTCAGCACCCGGATGTCGTCGCCGCCGACGATCAGTAGCGTCGGGGCTTCCACACGGGCCAGCGCGGCCGGCGAGGCGAGGTCGGGGCGGCCGCCGCGCGAGACGACGGCGCCGATGTCCGGGTCGTCGGCGGCGGCCTCCAGCGCCGCGCCGGCGCCTGTGCTCGCGCCGAAGTACCCGACGGGCAGAGCGGTTTCCCGGCGCAGCCACGCGGACGCCTCCCGCAGCCGGTCGGCCAGCAGGTCGATGTCGAACACGTTGTACCGGTCGCGCTCCTCCTCCACGGTGAGCAGGTCGAGCAGCAGGGTGCCCAGCCCTGCGCGGTTCAGGACGCCCGCGACGTACCGGTTGCGGGGGCTGTTGCGGCTGCTTCCGCTGCCGTGCGCGAAGGCCACCACGCCCCGGGCCCCTTCGGGCAGGACGAACCGTGCCACCAGGCGTGCCCGGCCGGCCGGGACCTCGACCTCGCGGTTCGGCGGGGGCTGTTCGACGGCGGTGGCGTGCATGCTGCTGCCGAGCAGCTCGGCCACCTCCTCGTCGTCGGTCTGCTCGAAGTCGCGGTACCAGGCGCCGACCGAGCCCAGGTAGTGCGGGGAGTGCAGGCACACCACCTCGTCGGCCACCTCCCGCAGATGCGGGAGCGTGCGCTCCGGTCCGACGGGCACCGCGAGCACGACGCGGGCCGCGCCCTGGTCGCGTACGACACGGCAGGCGGCCTCGGCCGTGGCACCGGTGGCCAGTCCGTCGTCCACGATCAAGGCCGTCCGCCCGGCCAGCGGTACGGAGTCGCGACCGGCGCGGTACCGGCGCAGCCGCCGCTCCAGCTCGGACCGTTCGGACTCCTCGACGGCCGCCAGCTGGGCGGGTGTGAGCCCGGCGTCCCGGATCACGTCCTCGTTGAGCACGCGAACTCCCAGCTCGCCGATCGCGCCGAACCCCAACTCGGGCTGCCACGGCACCCCCAGCTTGCGCACCACGAGCACGTCCAGCGGTGCCTCCAACGCCTCGGCCACCTCGTACGCCACCGGAATCCCGCCCCGCGGCAGCCCGAGCACCACCACGTCCTCGCCGCGCAGCTGCTCCAGGCGCCGGGCCAGGCGGCGCCCGGCGTCCGTACGGTCCTCGAATCGCATACGGCACACCTCCTCGGGCCGTCCCGGGCCCGGCAGTGCCGCCGAGCCCTCGGGGGCGCCGTCACCGGTGGACCGGACCGGCCATCTGGACGATGTCGTCGGTGGCCACGTCGTGCAGCCGGGAGGCGAGGTCCTCCAGCGCCCGGCTGGCGGCGAGCTCGTCGCCGATCTCCGGGATCGGCCGGTCGATCGGGTTGCGCCGGGCGACACCGCGACCGGTGACCTGTGACGTCTCGCCGGGGCTCAGCACGGCACGCGCATGCGTGTCGTCGCCTTCCTCGGTGATGTAGATCTGCACGGTCCACTGCTTGGCTTCCACCGTGATCACCTCCGTGGGCGGGCCCTTCCCCTTCTCAGGCTGCGCCTGTCCGCGGGCCGGGTCCAGCGGCGAACGGCTCTGCCCGGCCCGTCGTCGAACGCCGTCAGCCGTCCGTGCCCGGCAGGGGCCGGACCGTGAGGATCTGCTGGGCGTGGCCGACGGGGCCGTGGAGATCGTGCAGGACGGTGCTGGTCAGGCCGTGGCCGGTGGGACCGAACGTGACGGTGGTGTCCAGGCCGGTCCAGCGGCCCTCGGGCCGGCGGTGCAGGTGGACGGTCAGGTCCACGTTGGGGAACATCCAGGCGCCGGGCGGCTGACGTACGGCGATGCCGTTGGCGGTGTCGACGAGGGCGACGTAGGAGGCCAGCGGGCTGCACGGCTCGTCCGCGACCAGAGCGAGCGGCGTGGCGACCCAGGCGGTCGTGCGACCCGGCAGCGGCGGGGCGACCGGGCGGAGGTCGAGGGAGGCGATGTAGCCGCCGGGCCACACGTCGTTCAGCCGCCACCGGCCGAGCGTCTCGGGGGCGGGGAGGCGGTCGTCGGGGCCGCCGGCGACGGCCGTGGTGTCCAGCATGGCCAGGAGCCAGACGCGGGCCCGCACCACCGGGCGGCCGGCGATGAGGACGACGGCTTCGAGCAGCTCGATGGTGCGGCCGGGCCGCAGCGTCTCGACCCGGATCTCGCACTCGTCGAGCGCGAGGCGCCCGAGGATGTCGAAACTGATCCGGGCCGGCACCAGCCCCGTGTCCGGCCGCCCCGCCAGATACCGGTCGACGGCGTGGACGACGAGCCCGCCGAGCGGGCTGAAGTGCTGCTCGTCGGGATTCCAGGCGCCGCCCGTGTGCGGGGTGGGCTTGAACCGGTGGTCGTCGATGCGCTCGTAGTAGCTGCCGTGGTTCAACTGACGTTACTCCCAGAGGTGTTGGCAGGGCTGTTCACAGGACGTTGAGCAGGATGACGTAGACGGCGGTGCCCAGGCCCACGCTCAGGATCGTGCGGCGGCCGAGGGCCAGGTGGACGCCGATGGTGACGGCGACCGCGAGCAACGCGTACCCCAGGGCGGGCGGGTCGGCGGTGATCGTGCCGTGCAGCGCGGTGACGGCGAGGATCGCGAGGATGCCCACGGGCATCCACACCGACAACTGCCGCACCAGCGCCGAGCCGCGCAGCGTGCGCAGCACCGTGAACGGCAGGGCGCGCAGGGCGAGCGTGACGGTGAAGACGATCGCCAGGACGGCGACGAGGTACGAGGTGCTAGGCATGGGCGGTTTCCTCGGCGGGGCGGCGGGCAGTGAGCGCGTGCCGGGCCAGCAGCAGGCCGACGAACATCAGCAGCGCGGTGAACAGGGCGACGCCCGGCGTCAGTACGAGCGCCACCGTGACACTGGCCCCGGCGAGCAGGACGGAGGGGAGCTCCTTACGGGAGCGGAACGCGTCCAGGGTGAGCACCGTGAACAAGGCGCACAGGGCGAACTCGAGGCCCTTGAGCGGTGCGGGCAACGCCGCGCCGACGGCGACACCGACCAGACCGCCGCCCACCCAGTAGGTCTGGCTTGCGATCTGCATGGCCAGCAGCCGGGGCGCCGAGCGTTGTGACTCCGGCAGCGAGGTGTTGACGGCGTACGCCTCGTCGATCATCGCGTAGACCGCGTACGCCTTCGCGACCGGATGCCTGACCAGGTGGAGCGGGAACGAGAAGGCGTAGAACACATGCCGGAAGTTGACCATGAGGACGGTGACCGCGACCGCCGCGAGCGGTGTGACACCGGCCACCATGCCCACCAGCAGCAATTCCAGGGACCCGGCGAACGCGGACAGGGACAGGGCCGGCGCCAGCCACCAGGGCAGCCCGGCCTGGAGGACCAGCAGGCCGAGGGCGATGCCGAGCGGGAAGATTCCGAGGCCGGCCGAGCAGGAGTCGCGTATCCCCAGGGAAATTTCTTGTCGCACGCCTCCATGGTCCCGGAGAACCCGCGCCATGTGGTTGCGAATATTGCTCATCTCGCACGCCAAGGTGCAATCTTTTGTCGTGGATGCGATCGACAGAGCAATCATTGCCGAGCTGGAGCGGGACGGACGGCTCACCAACGTCCAGCTGGCGCAGCGCGTCGGCCTCACCACCGGGCCGTGTCTGCGCCGCGTTCAGCGGCTGGAGGCGGACGGGGTGATCCGCGGCTACCGGGCCGTCATCGACCCCGCCTCCGTGGGCCGCTCCTTCGAAGTCCTCATCGAGCTCAGCCTCGAAGCGCAGGACGCGGAGACCGTCGAGCGCTTCGAGGAGACCCTGGCGCGGGCCGAAGAGGTCGTCGAGCTGCGCCGGTTGTTCGGCAGCCCCGACTATTTCGTCCGCGTGGCCGTGGCCGACCTGGCGGGCTACGAGGCCTTCCTCAGCGGGCACGTCATGACCATCCCGCGTATCAAGAACGTCACTTCGCACTTCACCATGAAGACCGTCAAGACGGCTCCGTAGGATCTCGGCGCGCAGACAGGCACGCACGCGGATACACAGACGCTCGGAACGGAGTACGACATGCCCGACAGCCGGCCCGTCACCCTGCAGGACGTCCAGGACGCCGCGGCGCGGATCGAGGGAGTTGCCCACCGCACCCCCGTGCTGCGCTCGCGCACCCTGGACGAGCTGGCCGGTGCCCAGGTCTTCGTCAAGTGCGAGAACTTCCAGCGCGTCGGCGCCTTCAAGTTCCGCGGCGCGTACAACGCCGTCTCCCGGCTGTCCGCCGAGCAGCTCGCCAAGGGCATCGCCGCCTACTCCTCCGGCAACCACGCCCAGGCCGTCGCCCTGGCCGCCCGTGAACTCGGCACCACCGCCGTGATCGTGATGCCGCAGGACGCGCCCCGCTCGAAGGTCGAGGCAACCGCCGCTTACGGCGCGGAGATCGTCACCTACGACCGCTACACCGGCGACCGGGTCGCCATCGGGGAGACGCTCGCCGCGGACCGCGGGCTGGCGATCGTACCGCCGTACGAACACCCCCACGTCATCGCCGGACAGGGCACGGCGGCCCTCGAACTCATCGAGGAGGTCGGTGACTTGGACACTCTGGTCGTCCCGGTCGGGGGCGGCGGGCTGATCGCCGGCAGCGCGACGGCGGCCAAGGGACTGCTGCCCGGTATTCGGGTCATCGGTGTCGAGCCGGAGGCCGGTGACGACACATTGCGGTCGCTGGAGGCCGGCCGACGGGTCTCGATCCCCGTGCCCCGCACCATTGCCGACGGCCAGGCCGCGGACATCCCCGGAGAGCTCACCTTCTCCATCAACCGGCGGCTGCTGGACGGCATCGCCCTGGTCGGCGACGACCGGATCCGGGACGCGATGCGGTTCGCCTTCGAGCGCATGAAGATCGTCCTCGAACCCAGCGGCGCGAGCGGGCTGGCCGCTCTGCTGGCCCACCGGATCGACCCGGCGGGCCCGGCGCCGCGCAGGATCGGGGTCGTCCTCTCCGGCGGCAACATCAGCGCCGAGCGGTTCGCCGAGCTCGTCGGGGGCTGAGGCGGCGCGGGGCCGGGAGACGCCGGAGGGTGGCGCCGCGACCGAGGGGCTCAGTCCCGGCGCGAGACCTCCACGTTCTCCAGGATGCCGAGCGCGTCCGGCACCAGAACCGCCGCCGAGTAGTAGGCGCTCACCAGGTAGGAGATCACCGCCTGTTCGTTGATGCCCATGAAGCGGACGTTGAGGCCCGGCTCGACCTCGTCCGGGAGTCCCGTCTGGCGCAGGCCGATCACGCCCTGGTCGTTCTCGCCGGTGCGCATCGCGATGATCGAGGACGTACGCGCCGCGGAGACCGGGATCTTGCCGCACGGCAGCAGCGGCACACCGCGCCAGGCCGGCAGATGGTGGCCGTTCAGATCGATGCTGCCGAAGTACAGGCCGCGCCTGTTGCACTCACGGCCGAACGCCGCGATCGCCCGGGGATGCGCGAACAGGAAGCGTGTGTCGCGCCGCATGCTCAGCAGCTCGTCCAGGTCGTCGGGGGTCGGCGGCCCGGAACGCGTGGAGATCCGCTGGTCGTAGGCGGCGTTGTGCAGCAGCCCGAACTCCCGGTTGTTGACCAGCTCGTGCTCCTGGCGCTCGCGCAACGCCTGCACGGTCAGCCGGAGTTGCTCCTTGGTCTGGTTCATCGGCTGGTTGTAGAGGTCGGCGACGCGCGTGTGCATCCGCAGGACGGTCTGCGCGACGCTCAGTTCGTACTCGCGCGGCTGCGGCTCGTAGTCCACGAACGTGCCCGGGACGTCGGGCTCGCCCACGTGCCCCGAACTGAGCGCGATCTCGGCCTCACCCCGATCGTTGACCGCACGGTGGCCGTCCTGCCCGGCCAGCCGGATGTGCGCGCGCAGGTCGTCGTGCCGGTCCAGCACCTCCCGGTACGCCGCGTACGGCAGCGCCAGCACGATGGTGGTGGTCGCCGCGCGGGCCGTGAACTCCCAGGTCCCCTCCGGGCCCGCGAGCACCTGGCCGCCGAACGCGTCGCCGTCGGCCAGCAGGCCGACCACCGCCTCGTCGCCGTACGGGCCCTCGCCGATCCGCTCCACCTTGCCGTGCGCGACGAGGAACACATGGTCGGCCGGGCGGCCGGCCGTCACGATCACCTGGCCCGGCGCGTACTCGCGCTGCTCGAACCGCGCGGCCAGTGCCGCCAGCGCCGTACCGTCCGAGAACCCGCGCAGCAACGGCAGTTCGGCCAGCTCCGCCGGGATCACGCCGACCTGCGCGCCGGTCTGCACGAACGTCACCCGGCCGTCGCCGAGCCGGTACGACAGCCGCCGGTTGACGCGATACGTGCCGCCCGGCACGTCCACCCACGGCAGCATGCGCGTCAGCCACCGTGAACTGATGCCCCGCATCTGGGGTTCGGACTTGGTCGTCGTCGTGAGATTCCGTGCCGCGGCCGTACCGAGGCTCTGCTGCTCCCGTTCCTCGACGCCCGCCGCGGGCGACGTACCGGTATCGACCGACATGCTGCCTTCTCTCCTGTCGCACCGGTGACGGCACGACTGCGTGCCATCACCCTCCGTGCCTAGAGCTACCCGCGTCCGATCACGACGAGTGATGAATTCGGACGGCGGCCGAGGCACGCCCCACCGCGAACTGCCCCCGCACCACCCCCGGTTCCGCCGCTCTCACCCGGATGGCGGTACCCGACCGGGGCGTGAGCGGACAGTGGTGTGTTTCCTTCGGCCGCGTTCGGGTACGCGACCATGACCGTGTCCGGGGCCGAGGGCCCCGCGCGGGCCGCACACATGCCGCTACCAGGGGATCTGCCATGTCGACACCCGCCCACGACAACCTTCCGACGCCGGCCCGGCGGGCGCTCGACGCGCTGGCCGTGAACGCCGAGGACCCGGCCGCGCTCGACACGCTGGCGAGCAGCGACGTGCTCGTTCCCGTGCCGGACGACGCCAATGAGGCGGCCGCGGCGGACCCCGCGGTGCTGGCGCTCCCCGTCCTCGAACAGCCCGACGGGGATCCGGTCGTGCCCGTGTTCACCTCCGAGGGGGCGATGACCGAGGTGCTGCCCTTCGTCTCCCGCTACCGCCTGGTGCCGCTCGGCGCGCTCGCCTCGCAGTGGCCGGACGACGACCTCTCGCTCGCCATCGACAGCAGCTCCGCCCACGGCCTGACGCTCACCTCGCACGGGGTGCGCACGCTGCTGGCCCGCCCGACGGGCTGAGGGCGCCGCCTCCCCCGGCCGCCGTGCGGATAAGAATGGCCGCATGGAATGGATCTCCGGCGTGGCCGGGGGGCTCGTGCTCGCACTGGTCCTCGCCAGCGTCCTGCGCACGCTGGTCGTGCCCCGCGGCATGTACTCCGTGCTGGTGTACCGCCTGTGGTGGGGCCTGCGCAGGCTGCTGCGACTCACCGCGTTCCGGGGCGGCTACGAGGCCGTCGACCGGTCGCAGACCTGGCTCGCCCCGCTGATGCTGATCGGGGTGCTCGTCACCTGGCTCGGCGGAGCCCTGCTCGCGTTCGGGCTCCTGCTGTACGGGCTGTCCCCGCTGTCCTGGGCCGCCTCCTTCCGGGAGGCGGGCTCGAGCCTGTTCACCCTCGGCTACGCCAGCGGCGCGCGGCTGAAGCTCTCCGTGGTCGATTTCATCGCCGCCGCGACGGGCCCCATCATCATCACCCTGCAGATCGCCTATCTGCCCACCCTCTACGCCGCCTACAACCGCCGCGAGTTGGAGGTGACCCTCCTCCAGTCCCGGGCCGGCGAGCCCGCCTGGGGTCCGGAGCTCCTGGCCCGGCAGTGGCTGGTCGACACCGAGGTCGCGCTGCCCGAGCTGTACCGCTCCTGGGAACGGCTCGCCGCGGACATGGGCGAGAGCCACTCCACGTACCCGGTCCTGCTGACGTTCCGCTCCCCTCGCCCCCACCTGAGCTGGCTGGTCGGACTCGTCGCCGTGATGGACGCGGCCGCCCTGCACCTGGCGCTCGCGCCGCGCTCCGCCCCGGCGGAGGCCCGGCTGGTGCTGCGCGCCGGGTTCACGGCGATGCGGGACATCGCGCGGGTGCTGCACATCCCGTTCGACGTCGACCCGGCCCCGGACGCCCCGATCCAGCTGACGTTCGCCGAATTCGACGAGGCCGTGTCGATGATGGCCGCGGCGGGCTTCCGGGCCGAGCGCTCCAACGAGGGGGCGTGGCCGCACTTCCTGGGCTGGCGGGTCAACTACGAGGCGCTCGCCTATGACCTGTGCCGCCGCTGCGACGCCGTACCCGCCCTGTGGACCGGCCCGCGCGACTTCGCCGCGGCCCCCATCCCACCCGCACGCCCCGTCGACCGGCGCCCCGACCGCTCCCAGCCGGAACGGCCGCCCACCCAGGGGTAACCGGCCCGCGCCGTCCAGCCGTGCGGGTCGGCTCACGCCATCCGGCTATCCGGGTCGGCTCACGCCACAGGGCTCTGGTCCACCGGGCCCGTCAGCATCCGCTTCAGCACGGCGCGCTGCAGCGGCAGTACGTCCGTGTGCAGGTCGCGGCCCTTGGCGGTGAGCGCGACCCACACGCCGCGCCGGTCCTCCGCACAGACCGAGCGCTCCACCAGACCGTCCTTCTCCAGCCGCCCGATCAACCGGGACAGCGCGCTCTGGCTGAGATGGACCCGTCCCACGAGGTTCTGCACCCGGCACTGGTCGCCCTCGCGGGGCGACTCGGAGGCGAGGATGTCCAGCACCTCGAAGTCGCTCGCACCCAGGCCGTGGGGGTGCAGGGCCCGGTCGATCTCGCACATGGTGCGCGCGTGCACCGAGAGGATCTCCCGCCAGCGCTCCTCGAGCCGGGCCTCGGCCGTGTTGACTGCCATACCGGCACGGTAACACCGATTCGGCCAATCATTGAGTGTGCAACTAGTGCGGGTGCATGCGACAGGAAGCGGTTCAGGCCGCCGAGTCCTGCAGCAGCCCGACCAGGTTGCCGTCCGTGTCCTTCACCGAGGCGATGAGCCTGCCGCCGCCGACGTCGTGCACGTCCTGCAGCACCTCGGCGCCCGCCTCCTGCAGCGCTGCGAGCCGGCCCCGGATGTCGGAGACGTGCCAGTACGGCACCGGTCCGGTCATGCCCTTGGCGTGGCCGTTCGGGTCGAGCCCGACGTCCTGCCCGGCGTCCTTGAAGCCGACGTAGTAGGGCGTGTCCGCGTAGGGCTCCGCTTCGAGCAGAGCGGCGAACAGGGCCTTCGCCCGGTCGAGATCCTTGACGGGGTAGATGATCGTCTTGAGGCCTGCGGTCATGGCGTTCTGACTCCCTCGCGATGTTCATACCGACGACTGGTTGGTCGGTGCCTTCACGCTAGGCCGGGGGAGCCCTGGGCGGCTTCTCCGATCCTGACCGGTTGCGCCGCCCGGGCTCCCTGGGCCGCCCTCACTCGCCGTGCAGCACCTCCGCGACCGCGCCCAGGCTGTCGTGCTCGCGTACGAGACCGGGGTGGTGCGGGCGGGGGAACGCCGGCCCTCGACGCCCAACCACCCAGCGCCGTAAGGCCGTTGGGTACCGGACAAAGGGTGCCTGGGCCAAGACGCGGACGTGCCGGTTGCGGGACAGTGGAGCCCGGGTACGACGACGCTCGGACGGAGGTGACGGGATGCTGCGGAATCCCGTCGGTGAGAGGCGCCTGGACATCCTGGAGTGGCTGAAGGACCCGGCCGCGCACTTCCCCTCGCAGCGCCGCGCCGACCGCGTCGAGGACGGCGTCACCGCGCGGGCCGTCGCCGCCAAGCTCGGTGTGTCCCGCCGGGTCGCCGCGACCCACCTCGGGCTGCTCACCCGCATCGGGCTGCTGCGGAGCCGGAAGATCGGGTACCGCACCTACTACGGGCGCGACGAGGTGCGGATCGCGGAGGTGGCCCGGATGTTCGAGAAGGGGTGGTGACGCGGGCGTCGCCGGGCCAGGATGGGCCACCTCCCGACACCGAAGGGCAGTGCGCATGGACCGATCCACGGCACTTGTTCCCGTCCGCTACGTCGTCGTCGGCGGCCGCGGTCCGGAGGACGTCGTGGCCGACGCTCACGGACGCGTCCTGACCGGGGTCGAGGACGGCCGCATCCTGCGCCTGGACGGGCTCGCGGACCCGGACACGACCCGCGTGGAGGTGCTCGCCGAGACCGGCGGCCGGCCGCTCGGTCTCGAACTCCTCCCGGACGGTGCCTTGTTGGTGTGCGACGCCGAACGCGGTCTGCTGCGCGTCGATGGGGCCGACACCGCCGAAGGGGCCGACCGTGAGGTCCGGGTGCTCGCCGACTCGGTGGCGGGGGAGCGGCTGCGGTTCTGCAGCAATGTGGTCGCCCTGTCCGACGGGAGCGTGTACTTCACCGTCTCCAGCCGCCGCCATCCCCTCGACCACTGGATCGGCGAGATCGTGGAACACTCCGGAACCGGCCGCCTGGTGCGCCTCGCACCCGACGGCGGCACGCCCGAAGTGCTGCTGGAGGGGCTGCAGTTCGCCAACGGGCTGGTCCCGAGCACCGATGAATCCTTCCTGGTGGTGGCCGAGACCGGCGCGTGCCGCCTCACCCGCTACTGGCTCACCGGCCCGCGTGCGGGACAGAGCGAACCCTTCGCCGAGAACCTCCCGGGCATGCCCGACAACCTCTGGCGCGACCGCTTGGGCGGTCCGATCCGGGTGGCGCTGGCCGGACCACGCGTCCCACCGCTGGACCTGCTGCACCGGTCCCCGGCCGGCGTACGGCGCACCGCTGCCCGAGTCGCCGTACGCGCCCCCTACCGCCCGACGGGCACCATCGGCGTCCTGGCTCTCGACGACGACGGCACGATCGTCCAGCACCTCACCCGACGCCACTCCGGCTTCCGGATGGTCACCAGCGTCTGCGAGGCGGACGGGCACCTGGTGCTGGGCAGCATCTGGGAGCATGGCGTGGCGGTGTGCGAGCTGCCCGGCGCGAAGTGACCGGTGTGGGCGCGCGGCGTTAACCTGTTCCCCGGCCGCGATCACCGTCGCGGCGCGGCGGTGGGGCCCGCCGTACCAGAACCGCGGCACGTTCGCCGCCAACGGTCCCTGCTTCCTGAAGGCATGCGCCCGCAGGCCCGGGCCTTTAGCGAGTAGGAGACGTACGACCATGACCGCCCCGGAAGCCCAGAGCCTCCGTGTCCGGACCGGTTCCCCGCGGCAACCCGCCGTGCGCGCCCAGGCTCCCGTCGTCGCGGTGGTCGCCCTCGGCGGTGCCATCGGCGCCACGGCTCGCTACGCACTGACCCTGTGGTGGCCCACCCCGCCCGGCGGCTTCCCCTGGGCGACCTTCTGGACCAACGTCGTCGGATGCGCCGTGATCGGCGTGTTCATGGTGATCATCACCGACGTGTGGGCGGCCCACCGCCTCGTCCGCCCCTTCTTCGGCACCGGAGTGCTGGGCGGCTTCACCACCTTCTCGACGTACGCCGTCGACATCCAGAGGCTCGCCGACGGCGGGCACCTCGCCCGCGGGGCGGCCTACCTCGCCGCGACCCTGTGCGCGGCCCTCGCAGCGGTGTGGCTCGCGTCGACGGCCGCCCGTCGTGTCCTGACCGGGAGGCAGCGATGACGAGGCTGACCGGCCGCGCCCTGCGCGTGACCGTCTTCATCGGCGAGAACGACACCTGGCACCACAAGCCCCTCTACTCCGAGATCGTGCACCGCGCCCACGCGGCCGGACTGGCCGGTGCGAGCGTCTTCCGCGGCGTCGAGGGCTTCGGGGCCTCCTCCCGGATCCACACCTCGCGGCTGCTGTCCCTGAGCGAGGACCTGCCGGTGGCGGTCGTCATCGTGGACACCGAGGAGCGGGTGCGGGACTTCCTCCCGCAGCTCGACGAGCTGGTCACCGAAGGCCTCGTGACCCTCGACGACTGCGAGGTCATCCGGTACGTCGGTCGCACCGGCGGCCCGGGCGGTACGGACGGCAGGGACGGCAGCGGTGAAACGGACGTGAAGGGTAAGAAGTCGTCGTGAACTGGCTGTTGGTCGTTGCCGGGGCCGTCGTCGGTGCTCCGCTGCGCTACCTGACGGACCGGGCCGTGCAGGCGAGGCACGACTCCGTCTTCCCCTGGGGCACCTTCGTGGTGAACGTCACCGGCAGTCTGATCCTCGGGCTGCTGACCGGCGCCGTTTCCGCGGGCGCGGCGAGCCCGCACCTCCAGCTTCTGCTGGGCACCGGGCTGTGCGGGGCCCTGACGACGTACTCGACCTTCTCCTACGAGACCCTCAGGCTGACCGAGACCGGTGCGGGGCTCTACGCTGCCGCCAACGTCGTCGCGAGCGTGACGGCGGGCCTCGGTGCGGCCTTCGCCGGGGCGTCGATCGCCGAAGCGGTGTGGGCGTAGTTACCAGCCGTACACCCAGGCATAGTAAGACTGTCTACACCACTGTCGACCAACTCCTCAGAACTGGATCCCATGAGCGCCATCTCCGTCGGTCAAGCCGTCGTCCTCGGAGTCGTCGAGGGGGTGACCGAGTTCCTTCCCGTGTCGTCGACCGGCCATCTCAAGATCACCGAGGGGCTCATGGGGATTCCCGTCGACGACAAGTCCGTCGTCGGGTTCTCCGCCGTCATCCAGGTCGGTGCGATCGCCGCCGTGCTCCTGTACTTCTTCAAGGACATCGTGCGGATCGTCTCCGCCTGGTTCCGCGGTCTGCTCAACAAGGAGGAGCGGTACCACCACGACTACAAGTTCGCCTGGTGGGTGATCTTCGCCACGATCCCGATCGTCGTGGTGGGCCTGGCCGCCAAGCCCCTCATCGAAGGCCCCCTCGCGTCGCTCTGGGTGGTCGCGGGCTCCCTCATCGTCGGCAGTGGTGTGATGTGGGCCGCGGACCAGATGGGCCGGCACAAGCGCGGTGAGGACGACACCTCGTTCAAGGACGCGATGCTGGTCGGCTCCTCGCAGATCCTCGCCCTGCTCTTCCCCGGCTTCTCCCGCTCCGGCGCCACCATGTCCACCGGTCTCATCCTCGACCTGGACCGTGTCGCCGCCACCCGCCTCTCCTTCTTCCTCGGCATCCCGGCCCTCACCGGCGCCGGCCTGTACGAGCTGAAGGACGCGCTGGGCACGGGCGTGGGCTCCGCCCCGCTGATCGCCGGCACGGTCGTCTCGTTCGTCGTCGCGTACGCCTCCATCGCCTGGCTGCTGAAGTTCGTCGCCAAGCACTCCTTCAACGCCTTCGTGATCTACCGCATCATCATCGGCCTCGTCCTCTTCGGTCTGCTGGGCACGGGCATCCTCGAAAGCTGACGGGAAGCTTCGTTTCGATCCGCTCGGGCGACCTGCCCGAGCGATCCACCAGCGCGATCCACTCGGGCGTGAAGGCGGCGTGGCCGGCTTCACGCCCGTCGGTTTCTCCGCCGCCTTGACACCGCCCGCCGGTCACCCGGAACATCTCTCGTGTGAACCTGTCAGACAGCCAGACAGGTGGTGCGGGGCCGCGGCGCGTCAGCGCGATGGAAGCGGTGCTGACCCACCTCCGCGGCGCCATCGAGCGCGGCGAGTACGCCAAGGGCGACAAGCTGCCCTCCGAGGCGGAGCTCTGCCGCACGCTCGAGGTCTCCCGGCCTGTCCTCCGCGAAGCCCTGCGCGCCCTGCAGGCGATGGGCCTGACCGTGTCCAAGACCGGCAAGGGCACCTTCGTCATCGCCAACTCCGTCGAGGACCCCACGTTCGGCGACTACGCGGCCAGCGACCTGCTGGAGGTGCGCCGCCACGTCGAGATCCCGGTCGCCGGGTACGCGGCGCTGCGCCGTACCCCGGAGAACCTGGACCACCTGGCCCACCTGCTCGACCGCATGGAGCGGGAGACGGACACCACCGCGTGGGTCGCGATGGACACCCTCTTCCACCTCGCCGTGGCCGAGGCCGCGCAGAACCCGGTCTTCCGCCGGGTCATCGAGGAGATCCGCGACGCACTGGCGCGCCAGTCGGCGTTCCTCACGGAGCTGGGCGGCCGCCGCGAGCAGTCCAACCGCGAGCACCGCGCGATCGTCGAGGCACTGATCGACGGCAACGAGCACGACGCGGTGCGGTCCATGTCCCACCACCTCGACCGCGTCGAGACGAGCCTCACGGAGATCGTGCGCTCCACCCGCGCGGACATCCCGCCACACGGCGGCCCCGAGGCGTGAGCGCCCGGTACCGAGACGCGAGCGCTCTCTCCACACCCCACCCCGTCCACCAGTGATCCAGGTAGCGATGAACACCACCTCTCCCGCGGACGCACCCGTCGTCCGTGAACCCCTCCACGCCCCCGTCGCCCACGTCATACGCGGTGGGGTCGTCGAGGGCATCCACTACGGTTCCGTCGTCGTCCTCGGCGCCGACGGCGAGGTCCTCTTCCAACTCGGCGACATCGAGGCGGCCTTCTACCCGCGCTCGGCCCTCAAGCCGGTCCAGGCGGTGGCCATGGTGCGGGCGGGGCTGCCGTTCGACGGCGACCTGCTCTCGCTGGCCGCCGCGAGCCACTCCGGCGAGGAGTCCCACCTCGCCGGAGTCCTGCGGATGCTGGAGCCGGCCGGGCTCACCGAGGGCGACCTGCGCAACGTGCCCGACATGCCGCTCGACCCCGCCGTACGGGACGTCTGGGTGCGCGAGGGCCGCCCGCCCTCCCGGCTCGCCCAGAACTGCTCCGGCAAGCACGCCGCCATGCTCTGCACCGCGCGGCTCAACGGCTGGTCCCTCGACGACTACCTCGATCCCGCGCACCCCTTGCAGCAGGCGATCGCCGAGACCGTCGAGGAGCTCACCGGCCAGCGTGTCGCCCGCGTGACGGTCGACGGCTGCGGCGCCCCGCTGTTCTCCGTCTCCCTGCACGGCCTGGCCCGCGCCGCCGCCCGCATCGTCTCGGCCGCCCCCGGCACCCCGGAGGCCCGCGTGGCCGCCGCGATGCGAGAGCACGCCGAGATGGCGTCCGGTTCCGCGCGGGACGTGGCCGCGCTGATGCGGGCCGTGCCCGGACTGCTGGCCAAGGACGGCTACGAGGGCGTCCAGGTGGCCGCCCTCCCGGACGGCCGGGCCATCGCCGTGAAGATCGCCGACGGTGCCGGCCGGGCCCGTGTCCCGGTCTCCGCGGCCGCGCTCGCCCGCGCCGGCGTGGACCCGGCTCTCCTCACCGCTTTCGCGGGCGAGGCACTGCTCGGTGGCGGAAAGCCGGTGGGCAGCGTACGACCGGTGCGCGCGCTGGACGCGGCTGCGTCGGCTACTGCCGCTTGAGACGCCGGGGGCCTCCCTTGAGGTCCCCACCCGCCGCCGCACTTGAACCTCCCCTTCCCCTCCACCACCGGGCGACGTGCACGTCGTCGCCCACCCCCGAAAGAGACCCGCACGCTCATGACCGCCGCCACCCGAAGCGAGCACGACCTCCTCGGCGACCGCGATGTCCCCGCGGACGCGTACTGGGGTGTCCACACCCTGCGCGCGACCGAGAACTTCCCCATCACCGGCACTCCGATATCCGCCTACCCGCACCTGATCGACGCCCTGGCCGCCGTCAAGGAGGCCGCCGCACTCGCCAACGAGGAACTCGGGCTGCTGGAGCCGAAGAAGGCGGCCGCGATCGTCGAGGCCTGCCAGGAGATCCGCGGGGGCAAGCTGCACGACCAGTTCGTCGTCGACGTCATCCAGGGCGGCGCCGGCACCTCGACGAACATGAACGCCAACGAGGTCATCGCCAACCGGGCGCTGGAGCTGCTGGGGTACGAGAAGGGGCAGTACCGGCACCTGCACCCCAACGAGGACGTCAACCTCGGCCAGTCGACGAACGACGTCTACCCGACCGCCGTCAAGATCGCGACGGTCTTCGCGGTGCGCGGGCTGCTCAAGGCCATGGCCGTGCTCCAGGACGCCTTCGCCCGCAAGGCGGTCGAGTTCCGCGACGTCCTGAAGATGGGGCGTACGCAGCTGCAGGACGCCGTGCCGATGACGCTCGGGCAGGAGTTCTCGGCGTACGCCGTGATGCTGGACGAGGACCGCAGCCGCCTCGCCGAGGCCGTCGAGCTGATCCACGAGATCAACCTGGGGGCCACCGCCATCGGCACCGGCCTCAACGCCCCCGTCGGCTACGCCGAGTCCGCCCGCCGCCACCTCGCCGACATCACCGGGCTGCCCCTGGTCACCGCCGCCAACCTGGTCGAGGCGACCCAGGACTGCGGCGCTTTCGTCCAGATGTCCGGCGTGCTCAAGCGGATCGCAGTCAAGCTCTCCAAGAGCTGCAACGACCTGCGCCTGCTGTCCTCCGGACCCCGCGCGGGACTGGGCGAGATCAACCTGCCGCCGGTGCAGGCCGGTTCGAGCATCATGCCGGGCAAGGTCAACCCGGTGATCCCCGAGGTCGTCAACCAGGTCGCCTTCGAGGTGATCGGCAACGACGTCGCCATCACCATGGCCGCCGAGGCGGGACAGCTCCAGCTCAACGCGTTCGAGCCGATCATCCTGCACTCCCTCTCCGAGAGCATCACACACCTGCGCAGCGCCTGCCTCACGCTCGCCGAGCGGTGCGTCGACGGCATCACCGCCAACACCGAGGCGCTCCGTGCGAGTGTCGAGAACTCCATCGGCCTCGTCACCGCCCTCAACCCGCACATCGGGTACACGGCTGCCACCGAGATCGCCAAGGAGGCCCTCGTCACCGGCCGAGGGGTGGCCGAACTCGTCCTGGAGAAGGGTCTGTTGCCCGCCGAGAAGCTGGCCGACCTGCTGCGTCCCGAGGTCGTCGCGGGCAGCGGGGCACCCCGCACCTGACCCGCGGCTGCACCGGCCGCACGGGTCCCACGGGCCGCACGCGCCGGGACCGGCCGGGAGGCACAATGGCGATCATGACAGCGTCGTCATCGCTCGCCTTCCTGCCGGTCCTGGAGCGCATCGCCGAGGAGACGGAGCGGATGTCCCGCCACGGGCGTCCCGCCGACTACATCCCGGCCCTCGCGGCCTGCGACCCCCGCCGCTTCGGCATGGCCGTCGCCGAGCTGGACGGGACGGTGTACGGGGTGGGGGACTGGCTGCAGCCGTTCTCGACGCAGTCGATCACCAAGGTGTTCACGCTCGCCCTCGACCTGGCCCGCGAGGGCGACAACCTCTGGGAACACGTGGGCCGCGAGCCCTCCGGCAACCCGTTCAACTCGCTGGTGCAGCTGGAGTACGAGCACGGCATCCCGCGCAACCCCTTCATCAACGCCGGTGCCCTCGTCGTCACCGACCGCCTCCAGAGCCGTACCGGAGACGCGGCCGGGGAGCTGCTGGCCTTCCTGCGCGCCGAGAGCGGCAACCGGGCCCTGGACTTCGACAAGGAGATCGCGGCCTCCGAGACCGCGCACGGCGACCGCAACGCCGCCCTCGCCCACTTCATGGCGTCGTACGGCAACATCCGCAACCCGGTGCCCGTCCTGCTCGACCAGTACTTCCGGCAGTGCGCCATCGCCGCCTCCTGCGCCGACCTCGCCCTCGCCACCGGCTTCCTGGCCCGGCACGGCATCCGGGCCGACGGCACCCGGCTGCTCAGCCGCAGCCAGGCCAAGCAGGTGAACGCGGTGATGCTGACCTGCGGGACGTACGACGCCGCGGGCGACTTCGCCTACCGGGTCGGACTGCCCGGCAAGAGCGGCGTCGGCGGCGGCATCATCGCCGTCGTACCCGGCCGGTGCACCCTGTGCGTGTGGAGCCCCGGGCTCGACGAGCGTGGCAACTCCGTGGCGGGCGTGGCCGCCCTGGACCGTTTCACCACGCTCACCGGACTGTCGGTGTTCTGAGTGCCCCCGATCGGCCGCTCCGCGATGTGATCACACGCCGGTCACGAGCAGGCCGCCGCCCGGAGGGCGGAACGTCGTCCGCCGGCCACCCGGCGTTGACACGCTGCGCGCGTGTTGGCCATGGCGTTCCCCGTCGATCTCCGCCGCTGCCAGGTGCTGGGCCTGGCCGGCACCGTGTTCCTCGCGCTGGGCGGTGAGACGACCGGGGCGCTGCCCGTCCGCGAACTCCTGTCGCCCGCCTCCGCCCCCGCCGCCCTCGGCCTGGTCGCGGTGTACGTCGGCATCGTCCTGCTCATCGCGGCCTGGGCCCTGCTCGGCCGCCTCGTCCACAGCGCCGCACCGCCGCCCCCACGCGCCCTGCTGCCGGTCCTCGCCGTCTGGGCGGCCCCGCTGCTGCTCGCGCCCCCGCTGTTCAGCCGGGACGTGTACAGCTACCTCGCGCAGGGCGCCATGGTGCACACGCACCTCGACGTGTACGCGCACGGGCCCGCGGCGCTCGGCGGCCCCCTGGCCGACGAGGTCGCCCCGGTGTGGCGGCACACCGCGGCCCCGTACGGACCGGTGTTCCTGGGCGTCGCCTCCGTGCTGTCCGCCCTGACCCGGGGCGACCCGGCCACCGGACTCCTCGGCATGCGGCTCGTCGCCCTGACCGGATTGGCCCTGATGGCGGCGGCGCTGCCCCGGCTGGCCGGCCGCAGCGGCGTCGACCCGGCCGCCGCGCTGTGGCTGGGCGCCCTCAACCCGCTCGTGCTGCTGCACCTGGTCGCGGGCGCCCACAACGACGCGCTCATGCTCGGGCTGCTCGGCGTCGGCCTGATCGCGGCGCTCGACCGCCGGACGATCCTGGGTGCCGTACTCGTCACGCTCGCCGCCCTCGTCAAGGCACCCGCCGCCCTCGGCCTCCTCGCGGTCGTCGCCGTCGGGGCACGATCGGGAAGTCGCCTGCCGCGGGTGGTCCTGACGACGATCGGCGCGGCCGCGGCGACCACGGTCGTGGCAACGGCCGTAGCCGACACGGGATACGGCTGGGCGGGCGCCCTGGACACTCCCGTCTCGCCGCACAACTGGGCCCTCACCACCCTGCTGGGCCGCGCCACCAGCGCGCTGCTCGGCGGCCTCGACAGTCCGCTGGCCCCCCTGGCGATCCCGGTCTGGCACGTGCTCGGCCTCGCCGCCACCGCCGTCGCCGTCCTTGTCATCTGGCTGCGGCTGCGCGCCGCTCCGGTGTACGCGCTCGGCCTGAACCTGGCGGCCCTGGCCGCCCTCGGCCCGGCGATCCGCCCCTGGTACGCCCTGTGGGGCCTGTTCCTGATCGCGGCCGCCGCGCCCAGCACGGCGGTACGGCACCGGGCCGCCGCCCTCACCGGTGCCCTCGCCCTGGCCGTGCTGCCCTCCGGGGCCGCCGCCGACACCGGGCAGCTGGTGCTCGCCGCCTCCGGCGCGGTGCTCGGCGTCGTCGTACTGTGGCAGGCTCGCCAGGCGCAGCTCGCCCCGGCATTGGGGCGCACGGCATGAGGGGGCCCGGCACCGACCGGGGCCGGCTGCTCCTGGTCCTCGCCACCGCCACCGCGGTGACCGTCTTCACGGCCACCGTGCCGCTGCTGCGCGACTGGTTCGACCTGCGCGTCTACTACGGCACCGTGCACACATGGGTCCACGAGGACGGCCGGATCTACGACTACCGGGTCCCCGGCACGCCGTACGGCTTCACCTACCCGCCGTTCGCCGCGGTCGCCATGCTGCCGATGGCGCTGCTGGGCCGGCCCACCGTCATCGCCGTCACCCTGCTGCTCAACCTGGCCGCGCTGGCGGTCGTCCTGCGCATCCTGGCCGGAGCGCGTTGGCGCCGCCCGGGCTGGTACGGCTGGTCCCTGGCCGTGTGTGTGCTCGCCCTGTTCGAGCCGTTGCGCGACACGTTCAGCTTCGGCCAGGTGAACGTCCTGCTGCTGGCCCTCGTGCTGGCCGACTCCTGGCTGCTGGCCACCGGGCGGGGCCGCCGGGCGGGCGCCGGGATCGGTCTCGCCGCCGCGGTCAAGCTCACGCCCGCCCTCTTCATCGGGCTGCTGCTGCTCGGCCGCCGATGGCGCGCGGCCGGACTCGCCACGGCCGTCGCCGCCGCCGCGACCGCGCTCGCGGCCTGGGTGGACCCCGCGGCCTCGCGCTTCTACTGGACCGAGGCGCTGTGGGACACCAGCCGGGTGGGCCGCCTCGCCTATGTGTCGAACCAGTCGGTGCAGGGCGTGCTGGCGAGGCTCGGTGCCCCGGAGCGCGCGTGGTGGGCGACGGCTGCGCTGCTGGTCCTGTGCGTCTGGGCCTGGCGCACGCGCCGGGCCGTCGCGGCCGACAACTGGCCGGCCGCCTTCGCCCTCACCGGGCTGACGGCCTGTCTGGTCAGCCCGATCACCTGGGTGCACCACCTGGTGTGGCTGCTGCCCTCGTTCGCGGTGCTGCTCCGCGCCGGTCGTCCGCGGGTCGTGGCCGCGTCGTACGCCGTGCTGTGCACCAGCGTGGTGTGGCTGTGGGTGGACGACGCCTCCGGCGTCGACGGGTTCCTCGGGTCGAACGTCTACACATGGATCACGCTGGGACTGCTGCTGGGGCTGCCGACCGGTCAACAGCG
The DNA here is from genome assembly GCF_040645355.1 of Streptomyces sp. NPDC046805. Lineage (NCBI taxonomy): Bacteria > Bacillati > Actinomycetota > Actinomycetes > Kitasatosporales > Streptomycetaceae > Streptomyces > Streptomyces sp. NPDC046805. The sequence continues at coordinate 24,724 of NZ_JBEYYC010000023.1, forward strand.
GTCGGCACGGCTGCCCTTGGCCCGCAGCGCCAGCGCCACGGCTCCCACACCGAGACCGGCGGCGCCCGCGATGACGCCGGCCTCCTCCCAGCCGGACAGGCCGTCGTCGGGCTCCGGTGCCGTGGCCGCCGCCACCGGCGCCGTGGACGGCTCCGGCTTGGGGGCGGGGCGCAGTGCGTCCAGCGAGCCCACCGGATCGACGTGCCCGGCGGCCGCGAAGCCCCAGTCGAGCAGCTGACGGGCCTCCTCGTACACCGTGAAGCCGCCGCCGGCCTGAGGGTTCATCACCGTCACCACGAGCGTGCGCCCGCCCCGGCGGGCGGCGGCGACGAGGGTGTTGCCCGCGTTGCTGGTGTAGCCGTTCTTGACGCCGATGATGCCCGGATACCGCTTCACCCCGTCCTCGCCGCTCAGCAGCCGGTTGGTGTTGAAGATCCCGTACGCCCCCCCGTCGCCCGGGAAGCGGGCCTCGGCCGTACCGCAGTAGCGCGCGAAGTCCGGGTTGCGCAGCCCGGCCCGGCCGAAGACCGCCAGGTCGAAGGCCGAGGACACCTGGCCGTCGGCGTCGTAGCCGTCCGGCGAGACGACATGGGTGTCCAGTGCGCCCAGGGAACGAGCCTTGGTCTGCATCCGGTCGGTGGTCTGGCGCCAGCCGCCGTTCAGCGCGGCCAGCACATGCACGGCATCGTTGCCGGAGCTGAGGAACACCCCGCGCCACAGGTCGTCCACCCGGTAGGTGTGGCCTTCTTCGACCCCGACCAGGCTGCTGCCGGGCGCGACGTCCGCCAGTTCGGCCGCGGTCACCTTGTGCTGGATTCCGTTGGGCAGCGCCGGAAGCACGGTGAGGGCGAACAGCGTCTTCAGCGTGCTCGCGGGTGCCAGTTTGCGGTGCGCGTCGGACGCGGCCAGAACGTCGCCGGTGTGGGCGTCGGCCACGAGCCACGACAGCGCGGAGACGGGCGGAACCTTGGGCGCCCCGGCGCGCGGTCTGACCTGGGTGCCCGAGCGGTACAGGACCGCGGGCTGCGGCACCGTCGCCGTCCGCCCGGCCGGTTTGGGGGGATCCGTCGCCCCCGACCGGACGGCGGCCGCGGCGGGCGTGAGGGAGAGCACGCCCGCCACGCAGAGGGCACAGGTCGATACGGCCAGCCGAGAAGCAAATCCGATCGTCATGTGATCAACGTAAAAACGGAGCCGCGGTACGGCGCGCCTGCCTGGGCCGACGGTGTCCGCAGCAACCCGGATGCCACACGTCGTAGTGGAATCGAGGGAGCGGCACCGGGGCCGGAGCTGGAACCGGGGTTGGCGGGAACGAGTGGGCCGGTTACGGCCGGTCCGGCGGCGGCAGCGTCGGCCGGACGCGGCGCAGGAACGTCGCATTGTCGGGGCTCTCGCGCATCCGCTCCAGCAGGGCTTCCAGGTTGGCCTGGCCGCCGTCCCTGGTGTGCAGGGCCCGGCGCAGGCCTCGTACGACGGTCAACTCGGCCGGGGGCAGCAGGAGTTCCTCGCGACGGGTGCCGGAGGCGGGCAGGTCGACGGCGGGGAACACGCGCCGGGAGGCGAGCTCCCGGTCCAGGCGGAGCTCCATGTTGCCGGTGCTCTTGAGCTCCTCGAAGTAGAAGTCGTCGGCCCGGGAGCCGGTCTCCACCAGGGCCGTGGCCAGGATGGTGAGCGAACCACCCTCCTCCGCGAGCCGGGCGGCACCGAAGAAGCGCTTGGGTCCGAGCAGCGCGGTCGCGTCCACGCCGCCGGTGAGGGTACGGCCGCTGCCCGCCGCCGCGTTGTTGTGGGCCCGGCACAGCCGGGTCAGGGAGTCGAGGAGGATCACGACGTGCGCGCCGTCCTCGACGAGCCGCTTGGCCCGTTCGATCACGAGTTCAGCGAGCGCGATGTGCTGCTTGGGCGACCGGTCGAACGTCGAGGCGTACACCTCGCCGCGCACGGAGCGGCGCATCTCGGTGACCTCCTCGGGGCGCTCGTCGAGCAGCACCACCATCAGCCGGCACTCGGGATGGTTCCCGGCGACGGCCGCCGCGATCTGCTGGAGCAGGACGGTCTTGCCGGTCTTCGGCGGCGCCACGACCAGCCCGCGCTGGCCCTTGCCGACGGGAGTGAACAGGTCGGCGACGCGTCCGGCGAGGCCGGATGCCGGATGCTCCAGGCGGATCCGCTCGGTCGGATGCAGGGGAGTGAGGTCCCGGAAGTGACACCGGCCCCGGATCTCCTCGGGCGTACGGCCGTTGACGCGGCCGACCTCGGTCAGCGCGCGCTGCGCCCCGCGGACTCCTTCGACGAGATCGCCCTTGCGCAGGCCGTGGCGGCGGATCAGCGCGGGGGCGACCTGGGGATCGGAGGGGGAGGGCAGGCAGCTCTCGGCGCGCAGATGCCCCTTCCCGTGCGCGTCGATGTCGAGGACACCGGTGACGAGCTGGGGCGGGCGCTCGTCCTGCACCGCAGTGCGTTCGAGTGTGATGGTCATGGAGGGTGGTCCTTTCGTGGACGGACGGCCTGGCGCCTGGCAGCAGGCATGCGAAGGGAAGGGGGAGAGGCCACGGAGGACGGCGTACGAGCGCGCCTCGGCGGCGGGGAACACCTCGGGTGCGGCAGCGGGACGACCGCTGCTCACGAGGTGTGCGGAAAGCTGTGCGCCGACCGGAAACGGCGGGCGGATCAGCGGACTGGAAAGAAACCGGCACTGGCGCCCTCGACGGGGCGTACAAAAGTGCTCACTGCACCGTACCACTCAGAACGCGGGTGCGGGTGGGGAATGCGGCTGTGGGATACGGCTCAGCGGCTCAGCGGCTCGCCAACAGGCCGTACGAATAAGGAAGACGAGGCTCGGGCAGCCGCAAGGGCCCTAGGCTGACCTGATGTTCAGCCCCGAAGGCCCGAGCCTCCGCGAACTCGCCGTCCAGGCGCTGTCGTCCGTCGAGCACGGCTACGACCTGCTCGCCCCGAAGTTCGACCTCACCCCGTTCCGGACCTCGGAGTCGGTGCTCGCATCCGTGGCGCGGGTCCTCGACCGGCTCGGTCCGTTCGAGGACGGACTCGACCTGTGCTGCGGCACCGGCGCCGGGATGGATGTGCTGGCGCGGGTGTGCCGTGGCAGCGTCACGGGCCTCGACTTCAGTGCGGGCATGCTCGACGTGGCCCGGCGCCACCCCCGGCCGTCGGCGCCGCGCGTCGCCTGGGTGCGGGGCGACGCCCGGGCCCTGCCGTTCGCGCCGGTCTTCGACCTGGTGGTGAGCTTCGGGGCGTTCGGGCACTTCCTGCCGCGTGAACTGCCCGGCCTGTTCGGCCAGGTCGGCTCCGTGCTCCGGCCCGGCGGCAGCTTCGCGTTCCCCGTCGCCGCCCCGCCGCGCCCGTCGCGTCCCGGCTTCTGGGCGCTGCTCGCCTTCGACGCCGTGATGCGGGTGCGCAACGCCGTGTGGCGGCCGCCGTTCGTCATGTACTACCGGGCGTTCCGCCTCGGACGCGTGCTGAGCGAGCTGGAGCGCGCCGGTTTCGCGGCGGACCTGTACGCACTCCCCGACTTCGGACGGCGCGACGACGGCAGCCCGCGTGCGCGGCTGGTCGTCGCCCGGAAGCTGCCGTAGCGGCCGCCTGTCCGGCCGACACGGCCCCTACCGCCTCCGGCCCATCACGGCCCCACCGCCTCCTGCTGGGTCCTCCGCTCTCACAGCACGCTGTACAGCGCGTCCACCAGCGCCATCTTGCGTGGGTCGTCCGCGACATGAGGTCCCATCCGGTTCATCACATAGCCCAGCGACACCTCCGCGTCCGGGTCGGCGAGCCCGCAGGAGCCCCCGAATCCGTCGTGCCCCACGGCGCGTGGATTCGGCCCGTACGAGCCGTTCGGGCCGCTGAGCCACAGGCCGAGGCCGAGCTCCGTCTCGCTCTCGAAACCGGCCCCGAGCACCAGGTCACGGCAGCTCCCCTGCCCCTCGCGCACCCGCTCGGCCGCTTCGGCGGACAGGATGCGCCGGCCGCCGTACGCGCCCCGCCCCGCGAAGATCCCGTACAGCGCGGCGACGGCCCGCGCCGTACCGTGACCGTTGGCGGCGGGGATCTCGGCGGCCCGCCACTCGGGTGTGTTGGCCTCCCGGGCGCCAACCAGCGGATTGGCCAGGGCCGCGAGGGCGGCGGGCGTCAACTGGCTGAAGGAAGACGCCTGTTCGCGGATCGCCGCGGCCGGTGGATGCACCAGCTCGGCCGCTCGGCCGGACTCCTGCTCCGGCAGACCGACGGTGAAGTCGATCCCGAGCGGCCCGGTCACCTCCTTCTCCAGGAACGCCGCCGGCCGCAGCCCCGAGACCCGACGTACCACCTCGCCGACCAGGAAGCCGTACGTCAGCGCGTGGTAGCCGGACCGCGTCCCCGGCTCCCACCACGGCTGCGTCGCGGCGAGGCGCGCGGTCGTCAGCTCCCAGTCGTAGAGTTCCTGGAGCGAGTGCGGCTCACGCAGACCGGACAGTCCGGCGCGATGCGAGAGCAGATGACGTACGAGCACCCCGTCCTTGCCCGCCGCCGTGAACTCCGGCCAATACGCGGCCACCGGCGCGTCGAGGTCGAGCAGCCCGCGGTTGGCCAGGATGTGCGCGCACAGGGCCACCGGCCCCTTCGACGTCGACCACACGTTGACCAGCGTGTCCCGCTCCCACGGGCGGGTGTGCGCGGCGTCGGCCCACCCGCCCCACAGGTCCACGACCGTCTCACCGCCGACCGTCACGGCCACCGCGGCGCCCAGCTCGTCCCGGTCCCGGAAGTTCTCCTCGAACGCCTGCCGCACCGCCGCGAAGCGTGCGTCGCAGTGACCGTGAACGTCTGGCACGTGCTCGGACATGGGTCCTCCGTCGTCCGCCGGGAATCCCGGGGCAGGATGCCGCGACCCGGGGCATCCGAACGTACCGACTGGTCGGACCGGACGGAAGGCCGGAGGGGAGCCCGGCGGGGGAGCGGCCAAATTCCCGGCTCCGGTTCGGCCATCGGGTGCTTATCAGGGGGCCATCAGGTGTAAATCATCCCGACACGCGCGAAATGTAGTGGCATGTCGGGAAGTCCTTGGTTCGGACCCCCTGTCTGCGGCGCCCCGGTTGCACTTCGGCGCGGCCGGGCGCTCGCGAGGGCGCGACTTTCAGAAGGAGTGACATGCTCACGCATAAGTCTCTCGTCCGGGCTGCCCGGGCGTTCTGCGTAGGCGCTCTCGCCACGCTGGCGTCCACCGCACCGGCCGTTCCCGCCTCCGCCGCGACGCTGCAGGTGGCGTGCAACGAGGCCGCGCTGCGGAGCGCCATCGACACGGCCAACGGCACCGCCGCGAGGGACACCCTCAACCTGTCAGGGGGCTGTGTCTACCGGTTGACCGGCGCACTGCCCGACATCACCTCGCCGATCGTCATCAACGGCAGTGTCGCCACCATCACCCGCCAGACGGGGGCGTCGGCGTTCCGGATCCTCACCGTCAACGGCGGCGACCTCACCCTGCGGACGACCTTCGTCACCGGCGGGGACGTCAGGGGCGGCTCCGGCCTGGCCGGCGCCGGCGGTGGCATCGTCGTCTACGACAACGGCTCCCTGAAGCTCAACACCAGCGTGGTCACGGGCAACAGGGCCGAGTTCGGCGGTGGCATCAGCGTCTTCAGCGGCTCCACGGCGGACGTGAACGCGAGCACCTTCACGGGCAACCACGCCACCCAGAACGGCGGCGGCATCGTCAACGACGGCACGGTGTCCGTCGACGCCACCCGGTTCAGCACGAACAGCGCCGACGGCGCGGGCGGCGCCATCGCCAGCGTCGGGTCGCTGACGGTCAACGCCAGCAGCCTCACCAACAATCAGGCGGCGACCGGCGCGGGACTCGCCAACGGCGTGCCCAACGCCGGCGGCGGCACCTCCTCGGTGAGCGCCAGCACCATCAGCAACAACACGGCCCAGGGGACCAACCCCGGCGGCATCGTCAACATCGGAGGCTCCGTGACCCTGCGATCCACCCGGGCCGCCGACAACACCCCGAACAACTGCCTGACCGGCCCGTCCTCGGTCCCCGGCTGCGCCGAATGATCCCGGGCAACCCCTGCGGGCGGGCCGTCGGCCACGGGAACGCCCCGCGGCCGACGGCCCGTTGACCGCCGTGGACCCTCAGACGTACGACCGCAGCCAGCGCACCTTCGCGTCCGCGTGGAAGGGACCGCCGCCCTCGTGGTCGTTGAAGTCGTACACCTCGATCGCCTTCTCCTCGTGCGCCCAGGCGTTGAACGCGGCGAAGACCGTCGACGGCGGGCAGGTCTGGTCCTCCAGAGCCGTCGAGAACAGCGCGGGGGCCCGCCCGCGCGCCGCGAAATGGACGCCGTCGAAGTACGAGAGGGTGCGCAGCACGTCCTCGGTGCGACCGCGGTGCGTCTTGAGGTAGAGGCCGATCTCCCGGTACGGGGGACGGTCCGTCAGCGTCGTCGCGCGGGGGAAGTCGCACAGGAACGGCACGTCCGGGGCGACCGCCACCAGATCGGGGACCAGCGCGCCGACGGCGAGGGAGATGCCGCCGCCCTGACTGGCGCCGGTCACCACGGTCCGCGTCGCGTCGACCAGCGGGTGCGAGCGGGCCGCCTCGACCGCGCGGACCGCGTCCGTGAACACCCGGCGGTAGTAGTAGTTCTCCGGCGCGTCGACGCCGCGGGTCATGAACCCGGGGTACGCGGGCATCCCGCCCACCGGGTCCGCGGTGGCGCCGCCGCCGCCCCAGGCGCTGCCCTGGCCGCGGGTGTCCATCACGAAGTGCGCCCGGCCCGTCGACGCCCACAGCAGGTGCTCGAGCGGCAGCCCACGCCCGCCGCCGTAGCCGATGAACTCCACCATCAGCGGCAGCGGTTCCCCGGCACCGGCGGGCAGCAGCAGCCAGCCCTTGACGGGGTGGCCGCCGAACCCGGCGAACGTCACGTCGTACACCCGCACCGTCGACAGGCCCGAGTCGACCGGTTCGAAGCGGGCGTCGAGGTCGTACTCACGGGCCTCGCGGAGCGTCTTGGACCAGAAGGCGTCGAAGTCCTCCGGCTCCGCGGACGCGCCGCGGTACTCGCGGAGCTCGTCGAGAGGAAGGTCGAACAGGGCCATCAACAACCGCCTTTGCGAGGATGTCTGCGGATGATCACACCGTACGTGGCCGGTCGGAGGAGTCGCCAGGGCCGCCGGACAGACGGCCGGACGCGCGCACAACGCCCCCGCGTACCGCCCCGCGCGGACACCCCGAGAGCCGAGGCGAGGCCGGTGTAGGGGACGGGGCCGCTTTGCCGTCAGGCCCTGCGCCGCGTCCACTCCGGGCCCGTGCGCGCCCACTCCCGCTCCCACTCGGCCAGCCGGTGGTGGAGCGCGACCCGGCGTGCGACGCCGTAGCCGACGAAGGTCACGGCGGCCGCCCCGCCCGCGGCGCACACGCCGATGGTGACCGTGTGCTGCCAGACCGCGACGTCGTCCGGCGGCGGGGAGACGGGACGCCCTCGCGTGTCGAACCACACGTCGAGCACGTCACCGGTACGCGTCCCCGCCGGCACCCGCGCCGGGCCCGTCCGCGGCCCCTTTCCCGGCTCCGTCCAGCGCGCCATCACCCGCAGGTCGCTCTCCCGGCCGCCCTGTTCCGAGGGGAGTTGCTCGGGGATGCCGCCGGTCACCTGCGCGCGGACGCGGTGGCGCTCGGCCCGCTGTGCCACGGCCACCGCGCGCGCCCCGTCATGGGCCCACCAGCCCACCACCGCCCCGGCCAGGGGCGCCCCCACCAGCAGCAGGACGGCGACGGCCAGCGCCGTCCACGCCTCCACGACGTCCGACCGGCGCCGCAGCGGGTTGTGCCGCCAGCGCCAGCCGCGAACCCGGGTTCGCATGTCGACCTCCTCGCCGTCAGCGGAGCCGGAGGGCGGGAGCGGCTCCCTGTCGGGGCCGGTCCGCCGCTGCCCGCGCACCGCGCACGCATGCGAGCGTCCACACCGCTCTCGTACCCCGTACGGCGCTGCTCCCTCACCTTGCGCACCACCGCGCTCCGAGGATGCGCTCGTGGGCAGGGAGCTCATAGGGCTGATCCGGTCGTTCGGCGACCCCAGCCGAGGCACGCGACGAAGGGCGCGATGACCTCAGCCGAAGCGTTCGATCCGGATGCGCTCCACAGGCTGGCCCGCCGCGACGAGCAGGCGCGAGGCGTGCTCGGCGAAACCGTTGGAACCGCACACATAGGCCTCCCAACCACCGTACGGCTGCTCGGCCAGGATGGGCGCCACATGTGTTGCCGCCATACGTCCCACCGGCACACCTTCCGGCGCGCTCCGGGTGAACACGGGCGTCGTCTCCGCGCCCAACTCACGCGCGTAGATCAGCTCCTCGGGGCTGCGGGCCGACACCAGCAGCCGCAGCGGCACGGTGAGGCCCTGCTCCCGGTGGTGCCGCACCATCGACATCAGCGGTACGACCCCGGAGCCGGCGCCGATCAGCAGTGCGGGGCGGTCGCCGGGCCAGGCGAAGAAGCCGCTCAGCGGGCCGCGCACCTCGACGGTGTCGCCCGGCCTGGCCACCGTGTGGAACCAGCCCGAGACCTCGCCGCCCTCGACGTGGTCCAGGGTGAGCTCGATGTGCCCGGAGTCGTCGGGGGCGGACGCGATCGAGTAGTGGCGCTGCGCCACATAGCCGTCTTCGGCGGTCAGCCGCAGCATGAGGTGCTGCCCGGGCAGGTGTCCCGCCCAGGCCGGCACCGCGAGCCGGAACGTGGCGGCGTGCGGGGTCTCGCGCCGGATCTCCGTGAGGGTGGCCGTCTGCCACGTGGTCGCGGTCTGGGTGCCGACCGCGATGCGCCCCGGGACCGCGAAGCGCGTGGCGGGAGTGAAGGTCTCAGTCACCGGAGTACCTCTGCTCCTCCCAGGGGTTGCCGCGCGCGTGGTAGCCGTTCTGCTCCCAGAAGCCGGGCTCGTCGTGGTCGAGGAGCGTGATCCCCGCGATCCACTTGGCGCTCTTCCAGAAGTACAGGTGCGGCACCAGCAGCCGTGCCGGTCCGCCGTGCTCGGGGTCGAGGGGGCGGCCGTCGTACTCCCAGGCGATCCAGGCGCGTCCGCCGGTGAGGTCCGCGAGCGGAAGGCTCGAGGTGTAGCCGGTGTGGGAGTAGGCGACGGCATGGGTGGCGGACCCATGTGGCCGCACCACATTCAGGAAGGCGTCCAGGGAAACGCCTCCGAACCGCACGCCGAACTTCGACCAGCTCGTCACGCAGTGGATGTCGCCCTCATAGGCCGACGCGGGCAGGGCGTGGGCCTCGCCCCAGTCCCAGGTGCGCGGCTCGGCCACCAGGCCGTCGACGCGGAACGTCCAGTCGGCGGGCGTCAGGTCGGGCGTGACCTCCGCGGACAGCACGGGCCAGTCGTCGCCCGCGTCGTACTGGCCAGGGGGCAGCCCCGGATCGTGGACGCGCGGGCGTCCGGTGAAGCCTCGGGTGACGTTCATGGTTCAACCGTACGTGGTCTCCGCGGATGGTCCGTCCCTGGTCAGCCGGACGTGGTGGCCGTATCCGGCCCCGCGTTGTAGCGCTTCAGGTACTCCGCGAACCGCGTCAGGTCCTCCGTCGGCCACTCCTCGAGCCGCTCCTGGAAGGCGGCCCGGCGGCGCCGGGTGACCTGGGCGAGGATCTCCCGGCCGGCGTCGGTCAGGTGCAGGACCTGGACGCGGTGGTCCTCCGGGTCCCTGCGCCGCTCGACCAGCCCGGCCCGTTCCAGCGCGGCCACCTGGCGGCTGACCGTGGACTTGTCCAGGGCGTAGTGCGCGGCCAGGTCGGTGGACCGGCAGCCGCCGCTCGCCTCCAGGTGCAAGAGCAGGGTGTACGACACCAGGGACAGCTCGGGGTGCAAGCGGCCGGACGAGGCGCGCGCCCGGCGGGCGAAGGCCGTCATCTCCCGGTGGATCGTCTCTATGGCCGTCTCGGCTGCTGTCACGCGGAATCCCTCCCATACCTCCTCCGGCATTCTCGCCCATCCGTCCCTCGGCGATCTCGTTGTATAGTGCAACCTAATGAGAAAGTTGTATAAGCCAATCATTGGAGTACCTGCCCGATGAGGTCACCGGCCCTGCGCCATGTGCTCACGCACCTGATAACCCCGCTGCTGATGTGTCTCGGTATGGGGCTCGCCTACATGGGGGCGTTCGTGACCCCGGAGCCCCATCACATGCCCGTCGCCGTCGTCGGCTCCGGACCCAAGGCGAAGGTGTTCGCGCAGACGGTCAAGGACACCGCCGGTGACAAGCTCGACGTCCGCACCGTCGCCACACGCAGCGAAGCTGTCGGCCTGCTCAAGTCCCGCGACATCACGGGCGCCTACGTACCGAGCGCCAAGGCGCCGCAGATCCTGGTCGCCAGTGCCGCGTCCGACATGGGCGCCACGGCCGTCGAGAAGGTCTTCACCCCCGTCGCCGCCGAGCAGGGCGCCCCCCTGAAGGTGACCGACGTCGCCCCGACGGTCGCCGACGACCCCACCGGGCAGGGTCTGTTCTTCCTGCTGATCGCGGTGAGCATCGGCTCCTACGCCTCGGTCGCCGCCATCGGCGCCGCGGGCGCCACGCTGCCCATGCGGATGCGGGCCCTGCTGGCGCTCGGCGTCTCCGCAGCCGTCGGCGGTATCGGCACGCTGCTCGCCGGCCCCGTGTTCCACCTCGCGCACCACCATCTCGCGAGCCTGTGGGGAATGGCCTGGCTCTACTCCGCGGGCATCCTTTTCATCGGCGTCGGCCTGCACACCTTCCTCAAGCGGTGGACCACGCTGACCATGATGGTGCTGTTCGTGATGCTCAACTTCACCAGCTCCGGCGGCTTGTTCCGCCCCGAGCTGCAGAACGGCTTCTTCGGCGCCCTGCACGCCTTCTGGAACGGCGCCGGGTTCGTGGAGGGCATGCGCAGCCTGCTGTACTTCGGCGACGACGGTCTGGGACGCAACCTGGCGACGCTGGTGGTCTGGCTGCTCCTCGGCCTCGCCGTGACCGTGATCGCGGGGGCGTACGAAGTGGCCACGAGCAAGCGGACCGAGGCGCCCGCCACGGCCGCCGTCCCGCCGCAGCGCGCCGCCGACGAGGAAGCGGACGCGGCGGAGTGGAAGAGCGCGGAAGCCGTCGAGCGGAAGGCCGCGCGAGCTGTCGACGAGAAGGCCGCGGAAGCCGTCGAGGAGGAGGCCGAAGAAGCCGTCGGCGTCTGACGGTTGGGGTAGGGTGGCCGTCCGGCTGTGGATCGTCCCGGCCGTGAGCTCTCGAGGAGGTGAGACCCATTACCGCTGTGTCAGGTCGGGTGCTCACTCCTCAGGACAGCGCGGATCGCCGCCTCTAGGTGACCGCGGGAGCGCCCTTCGGCCCCAGGCTTCCGAAAGGCACCAGGCTTCCATGCCCCAGCTCTCCCCGCTCTCCCCAGGTTCCCCGCTCACGGTCGTCGCCGCGCTGCGCGCCGCCGGCTGCGTCTTCGCCGAGGACGAGGCGGAGTTGATCCTCGCCACCGCCCCTACGCCGGACGAGCTCGCCGCGATGGTGGACCGGCGCGCTGCCGGCCTGCCCCTCGAACACGTCCTCGGCTGGGCCGAGTTCCACGGTCTACGGGTCGCCGTGGAACCGGGCGTCTTCGTGCCCCGCCGCCGTACCGAGTTCCTCGTCGACCAGGCCCTCGCCCGCGCCCCGCAGGCCTCCGTCGTCGTGGACCTGTGCTGCGGCTCGGGTGCCGTCGGCGTGGCAATCGCCACGGCGCTCGGGCCGGTCGAACTGCACGCCTCGGACGTCGACCCGGCCGCGGTGCGCTGCGCCCGCCGCAACATCGCCGCCTTCGGCGGACACGCCCACACCGGCGACCTGTTCGACGCTCTGCCCGGCCATCTGCGCGGCCGCGTCGGCATCCTCGCGGCCAACGTGCCGTACGTTCCCACCGCCGAGGTGGGCCTTCTGCCCGCCGAGGCCCGCGACCACGAGCCGCTGACCGCACTCGACGGCGGTGCGGACGGCCTCGACGTGCTGCGCCGGGTCGCCGCCGCCGCGCCCGACTGGCTGGCCCCCGGGGGCTGCCTCCTGGTGGAGACGAGCGAACGCCAATCCCCGGCAGCCGTCGAGGAGTTCACCCGCGCCGGCCTGAGGACGCACCTGGCGGCATCCGAGGAGCTGTACGCGAACGTGGTGATCGGCGTCAGAGAGCGGCAGGGCGGCGGAAGCGCGCCGTCCCGCTCTCCGGCACGGTGAGGGGCGGGCCGGGCTCAGCTGCCCAGCGCCGTGCGGTGACCCCACGGGTCGTGGTCCGGGGCCCGGTCCCGGCCGTCATCCCGGCGTTCGCGCCTGTGGTCGAAGTCGCCCACCAGGGCGAACGCCGCGGTGCGCGTGCCGTCGTCGGACCGCGTACCGATCAGGAAGGCCTTGTCGCCCTTCTTCAGTGCGCCGGCCCCCGACTGCGGCATCCTGTCGAAGCCGCCCACCGGGGTGTCCGAGCCGACGGTCCAGGCCCACCGCGCGCCGTCCTCGCTCTTGAGGGTCACGTGGTCGTGGTCCACGTTCTCGACGGTGCCCCGCTGCCAGATCCGTACGACCCACTTCCCGGTGTCGCGGTCCTTGACGGTCGTCTCGCCGTGCACGCCGATGCCACCGGGGCCGAACCATCCGAAGTGGTCGTGGTGGGAGCCGGGTCCGCCCGGCGACGGTGACGCGGAGGAGGCCGCGGAAGGTGCTGTTACCGTGCCGCCGCCCGACGGGCGCGAGGTGGCCGCGTAGGCGACCGTGCCGCCGAGGGCCAGGGCCACGACCGTGGCCGCCACGGTCACGGCCCGGACCCGGGCCGACTGCCGCCGCCATCGGGCGCGCAGGGGCGTGCCGGGCTCGTGGTCCCGGCCCGGCCCGGGAGGTGTCTGCCCTTCCACGGCCGCTCGCGGCGGGTAGGTGGGCATCGGTGGAATCGGCTCGGCGGGCCTGTCGCCGGAGCCACGCTCGTGATCAGGTTCGTGCATCACAGCTCGCTCCCATCCGCCAGGGCACGCGGCACTGTGTACACGTGCCTCCCTCCGATTCTCGGAGGTGGGCGATAAGGACCCGGTAACGAGACCCTGTGAACCGGCCGTGCTCGCATGTTGCGTGTTTACGGCAGTGTTGCGTGTGTGGCAGCTCGTGCGCCGCGTGCCTACGGCAGCTCCTGCGCCCGTGCGATGAGCAGGGCCACGTCGTCGTGGTTGTCAGGGTGGTGCAGCTCGCGCAGGAGAAGGTCGCAGGTCTCCTCCAGGGGGCGGGACGGGTCGTCCAGCAGGGCCAGCATGGAGTCCAGGCGCTCGTCCAGCGAGTGCCGCCGCGTCTCGACCAGTCCGTCCGTGTAGAGCACGAGCTCGTCGCCGGGCGCGAAGTCGACGGTGGTGGTGGAGAAGTCCACGCCGCCCACGCCCAGCGGCACCCCGGTGGGCAGGTCGAGCAGCTCCGGAGGATGCCCGGGGCGTACGCGGGCCGGTGGCAGGTGCCCGGCGTTGGCGATACGGCACTGGCGCAGCTCGGGGTCGTAGAGGGCGTACACGCACGTCGCGATGGAGTGGTCCAGGCCCGAGGTGATCTTGTCGAGGTGCTCCAGGAGCCGGGCCGGATCGAGGTCGAGCGAGGCCAGGGTGGTGGTCGCCGTGCGCAGCCGGCCCATGGTGGCGGCGGCGCTGATGCCGCTGCCCATCACGTCGCCCACGACGAGCGCCGTCTTGCCGTCCTCCAGCGGGATGACGTCGAACCAGTCGCCGCCGACCTCGCTTGCGGCGCCCGCGGGCTGGTAGCGGGAGGCGACCTCGAGCCCGGTGGTCTCCGGTGGATGACTGGGCAGCAGACTTCGCTGCAGGGTGAGCGCGGTGTCGCGGGCGTTCTGGTACCAGCGTGCGTTGTCGATCTGCACGGCCGCGCGGGAGGCCAGTTCCCGGGCCAGCAGGACGTCGTCCGCGTCGAACGGCGCCGGATTGCGCGTGCGCTTGAGGTCGAGGGCGCCGAGCACCTCTCCGCGCGCGATGAGCGGCACGGCCAGATAGGAGTGGACGCCCGCCTTGCCCAGCAGCACGGCCGCCTCGGGGGAGCGGGCGATGTGGGGCAGATCCTGCTCCTTCACGTGGGACACGACGACCGGCATGGCCGTCCGCACGCACTCGGTGACCAGACGGTCGGGGGCGTACCGGGCGAGCCTTCCGGGCGGGTCGGCGGCCTGGAGGGCGTCCGTCTCCTGCTCGGCCCGGACGGCCACGGCGCGGATCACGGCGGTCTCGGTCGGGCCGAGCGTGCTGCGGCGGCCCTCCAGCACGGTTTCGAGCAGATCCACGGCGGCCACGTCGGCGAGTTCCGGCACGGCGACGTCGGCCAGTTCGCGGGCGGTGCGGTCCAGGTCCAGGGTGGTGCCGATCCGGGCGGAGGCGTCGGCGATGACGGCCAGGCGGCGACGCGCGGTCTCGGCCTCCACCGCGGCCCGGTACTGGTCGGTGATGTCCACGATCGAGCCCGCGACGCCCAGCACCCTGCCCATGGCGTCCTCGAGCCGGTAGAACGACACCGACCAGGCGTGGTCCTGCTCCGGGTCCGCCGGTGTGCGGCCGACGGTGGACTGGTCGACGAGCGGCAGGCCGGTCTCCAGGACCTGCCGGGCCGCGCTCTCCAGGCCGTCGGCGTCCAGCCGGGGCGACACCTCGCCGATCGTCTGCCCGACGTGCTCCTCGGCGGAGATGCCGTTGATCCGGGTCAGCGCCGGGTTGACCGAGACGTACCGCAGCTCCGTGTCCAGCACGGCCAGCCCGATCGGGGACTGCGTGACCATCCGGTCGGACAGCGCCACGTCCTGTTCGAGCCGGCGTACGGTCGACCGGTCGGCCGCGAGCCCCAGCGCGTACACGTCGCCCCGGACGTCCAGCAGGCGCATGTTGCGGAACTCCACCAGACGCGTGGAACCGTCCTTGGGCCGGATGGGAAACGCGCCGGCCCAGCTGTGGCCGGTCTGCATCACATCGGCGAACAGCTTGCCGACCAGCTGCACGTGCTGTTCGTGCACCATCAGCCGGGCCGCGTACTGCCCCAGGGCCTCCTTTGCCGAGTAGCCGAACAGCTCCTCCGCCTGGGGGCTCCACAGCACGATGCGCCCCGCGGAGTCCAGCACCACCGAGGCCACGCCGAGCACGTCCAGCAGCCCGCTCGGCCGCTCCGGGCCGTCGTCCCCGGGCACGGGAGCCCCGGCTGCACTCATCCCACGCACCGCCTTCGACCGTTCGCACGGCACGCCGTCCCCCGTGCCGACTCCCCTTGTTCTATCGCGCTCACACCCGACTCTCCGACGTCGCAGCCGTGCTTCTCCACCATCTCTCAACACGGCAGTGGGCATACGCCGTAGTTCATCACGACGTTGCCATACGGGAGCCCCTCCCGCAGTCGCGTGAGTCCCCTCATCTTCCCCGATTGGTCTGTACATGCACAGCCAGCTGCACACACAGTCCGGCCGGATCGGACCGGCATGCGGCCCGGGAAGCGGGGGAGAACCCCGCACCGGTAGTGCGCGGCCCGCGATGGTGCTTTCCTGGGGCATGGGCGCGGCTGCGCGGGGTACCCCGTTCCACCGCAGCGCGACCATGAGAGGAGCGATCATGAGCAGCATCGAGCGGTCGCATCCGGAATCCGTCTCGGTGGAGATCAGCGGGTGCTCCAAGGAGGACGCCCGGATCGTGTTCGACGCCCTGAGCGCCTGCTTCACGTCCGACCGCGGCGCCGACGACGCACCGCAGCAGATCCACGAGACCCGTCCCATGGTGTGGCTCGGCACCTACGACATCGCCGACGCCCACGAGTCGGCCACCCCTCCGGACCGGCTGACGTCGTCCGTCATCGCGGACGTCCAGGGCGGCTACTGGGCCGTGGACCAGCTCCGTATCACCCTGGACTCGCTGTTCTCCGTCCACGAGACCTGCATGGCCTCCGGCGACCAGGAGAGGGACCTGCACCTGCGCATCGACAGCCGGTGACACGGGTCCCCCAGTACTGATCCCTTCTACGGCACCTGCCGCATCGCCCCGGCCGCCTCACCATCGGCCGGGGCGTACTGCGTCACGCTGCCGCTGGTTTGTGCAACTAGTTGCACAAGAGGGTCGCGGTCCTCTACAACAGAGGCGACGACACCACGCACGGAGGGCCCGATGAGCCGTTATCCGCACCTGCTGAGCCCGCTCGACCTGGGCTTCACCACACTCCCCAACCGCGTGCTGATGGGCTCCATGCACGTCGGCCTGGAGGAGGCCGAGCGCGGTTTCGAGCGGATGGCGGCCTTCTACGCCGCCCGCGCGCGCGGGGGAGTGGGGCTCATCGTCACCGGCGGCATCGCGCCCAACGACGAGGGGCGGCCGTACGAGGGGGGTGCCAAGCTCACCACCGAGGCGGAGGCCGAGCAGCACGCCGTCGTGACGGACGCGGTGCACCGCGAGGGCGGCAGGATCGCCATGCAGCTTCTGCACTTCGGGCGCTACGCCTACCACCAGGACCTGGTCGCGCCCAGCCCGATCCAGGCCCCGATCAGCCCCTTCCCGCCCCGCGAGCTCACCGACGCCGACGTCGAGCGGACGATCGACGACTACGCCCGCGCCGCCCGCCTGGCGCGCCGGGCCGGCTACGACGGTGTGGAGATCATGGGCTCCGAGGGCTACCTCGTCAACGAGTTCATCGCCGCCCAGACCAACCACCGCACCGACCGCTGGGGCGGCTCGTACGAGAACCGCATGCGCTTCCCCGTCGAGATCGTCCGTCGCGTACGGGAGGAGGTCGGCGAGGACTTCATCATCATCTACCGGCTGTCCATGCTGGACCTCGTCCCGGGCGGCTCCTCGTTCGACGAGGTCGTCACGCTCGCCAAGGCCGTGGAGGCGGCGGGAGCGACGATCATCAACACCGGCATCGGCTGGCACGAGGCCCGCATCCCCACCATCGCCACATCGGTGCCGCGCGGCGCGTACACCTGGGTCACCAAGAAGCTCATGGGCGAGGTGAGCCTTCCGCTGGTGACCACCAACCGCATCAACACCCCGGAACTCGCCGAGGAGTTGATCGCCGACGGCTACGCGGACATGGTGTCCATGGCCCGCCCGATGCTGGCCGACCCCGACTTCGTGGCCAAGGCCGCGGCGGGCCGCCCCGAGGCCATCAACACCTGCATCGGCTGCAACCAGGCCTGCCTCGACCACACGTTCAGCCTCAAGATCACCTCCTGTCTGGTCAACCCGCGCGCCTGCCACGAGACCGAGCTGGTCCTCTCCCCGACCCGGCGGCGCAAGCGCGTCGCCGTCGTCGGCGCCGGCCCGGCCGGACTCGCCTGCGCGGTGTCGGCGGCGGAACGCGGGCACGAGGTGACGCTGTACGACGCCGCGAGCGAGATCGGCGGCCAGCTCAACGTGGCCCGCAAGGTCCCCGGCAAGCAGGAGTTCGACGAGACGCTGCGCTACTTCCGCCACCAGCTCGACGAGCACGGCGTGGACGTACGCCTGAACACATGGGCGGCGGCCGAGGACCTCGTCGACCACGACGAGGTCGTCGTCGCCACCGGCGTCACCCCGCGCACCCCCGAGATCCCCGGCGTCGACCACCCGCGCGTCCTCGGCTACCTCGACGTCCTGCGCGACGGCGCCCCCGTCGGCGACCGCGTCGCGATCCTCGGCGCGGGCGGCATCGGCTTCGACGTCGCCGAGTACCTCACCGACGGCGGCGACAAGGCGAACGAGGACCCGGCGACGTACTTCCGCAACTGGGGCGTCGACATGGACTACCGGGCACCGGGCGGCCTGGGGGAACCCCGGCGCCCCGCCCCGCCGCGCACCGTCCACCTGCTCCAGCGCAAGACCTCCAAGGTCGGCGCCGGTCTCGGCAAGACCACCGGCTGGATCCACCGCACGGAGCTGAAGCACCGGGGCGTCACCATGGTCCCGGGCGTCCAGTACGACCGGATCGACGACGCCGGACTGCACATCACCGTCGACGGCGAGAGCACCGTCCTCGACGTCGACACGGTGGTGCTGTGCACGGGGCAGGAACCGCGCCGGGACCTGTACGAGGAGCTGGTCGCCGCGGGACGCAGCGTGCACCTCATCGGCGGTGCCGACGTGGCCGCCGAGCTGGACGCCAAGCGCGCCATCAAGCAGGGCACCGAGCTGGCGGCGGCGCTGTAGGTGACCTGCGATGTGTCCCTGATGCGTCCTTAGGATGACCTCATGTCACTCCCGCACGCGATCCTCACCGCCCTGCTCGAGAAGCCGTCGTCGGGGCTGGAGCTGACCCGCCGCTTCGACAAGTCGATCGGCTACTTCTGGTCGGCGACGCATCAGCAGATCTATCGCGAGCTGGGGAAGCTGGAAGCCGAGGGACACATCCGCACCCTGCCGTCCGAGCAGCCGGCCCGCGGGCAGAAAAAACGTTACGAGGTCCTGCCCGCGGGCCGCGCCGAGCTGGCCCGCTGGACGGCGGCTTCCCAGGAACCGAAGCCGCACCGCGACGCGCTGCTGCTGCGGCTGCGCGCCGCGGCGGTCGTCGGCACGGCCGGCCTGGAGGGCGATCTGCGGCGCCATCTGGACCTGCACCGGCGGCAGTTGACCGAGTACGAGGAGATCGAGAAGCGGGACTTCCCGCCGGACAAGGACGGCCGCCAGGACCGACTGCGCCACCTGGTGCTGCGTGCGGGCATCGACCTGGAGACCTTCTGGACCCAGTGGCTCACGCACGCGCTGAACGAGTTCGCGGATCTGCCCGCGGAGGAGGCCGACGGCGGCCGGGGGGAGTGAAGGGGGAGTGCGGACCGGGGCCCGCGACCTCCGCCTCATCCGACGTCGTCGCATCGAGAGGGCCACATGGGCGACCGCTCGGGAAGGTTACGTATGCTGAAGCCTCTCTCGGCCGAACCTCCCTGCTGAACAGGGGAGTTCATGCCCGTGGCGCGGACGCTGTCGTCGCTGATCCCGCGCCCACGTGAGTAGCCGGGGTGTCCCGGGCCGCATGCGGCCCGGGACACCCCGGTCCCACCGGACGTCGACGAGGCGGCGGGCGCCGCCTCACACCTTCCGGTACGTGTACGCGTCAGCGGCCGCCGCTTCCACCGCGTCGAGGTCGGCCCCCGTGCCCGCCGTGACGACCGCGGCCACCGCCCCCTCGACGAACGGCGCGTCCACCAGGCGGGCGCCGTCGGGGAGTTCGTCGCCCTCCGCGAGCAGCGCCTTCACCGTCAGCACCGCGCTGCCCAGATCGGCCAGGACGGCGACCCCGGCCCCGCGGTCCACGGACGCCGCCGCGGCGGAGATCAGCTCGGCGCTCGTACCGAGCCCGCCGCCCTCCGCACCGCCCGCCGGGGCGACGGGCACCGCCGTGGCACCTCCCGCCAGGCCCTTGGCCAGCGCGGCGACCGACGCGGCCACCTCCGCGCTGTGCGACACGAGCACGATTCCGACCAGCTTCTCGTCACTCACCGGAGGCCTCCACGAGTGCGGCGACGAGCAGGGCGGAGGAGGTGGCCCCCGGATCCTGATGCCCGATGCTGCGCTCCCCGAGATAGCTCGCCCGGCCCTTGCGCGCCTGCAGGGGGATCGTCGCCAGGGCTCCCTCCTCGGCCGCCGCCCGTGCCGCGGCGAAGCCGTCGGTGAGCGCGTCGACGGCCGGCACCAGGGCGTCGATCATGGTCTTGTCGCCCGGAGCGGCGCCGCCGAGCTGCATGACCCCGTCGACTCCGGCACGGAACGCCTCGGCGAACTGCGCCTCCTCGACCTCGGCCGCGTCACCGAGCGCCTTGCCGGTACGGCGCAGCAGCGTTCCGTACAGCGGACCGGACGCGCCGCCGACCGTCGAGATGAGCTGGCGCCCGGCGAGCGTCAGGACGGCGCCCGGCGTCTGGGGCGCGTCCTTCTCCAGCGTGGCGGTCACGGCCGTGAACCCCCGCTGCAGATTACTGCCGTGGTCGGCGTCCCCGATGGGGGAGTCGAGGGCGGTGAGCCGTTCCGCCTCGCGGTCGACGGACGCGGCGGTCGCGGCCATCCAACGGCGGAAGAAGTCGGCGTCGAGCACTGGTTCTCCTTGCGTGGTAGGTACGTTGGTCGATTCGGCCGCCGTGTCACATGCCCCAGCGCAGGGCCGACGTCTTCACCGGCGCGTCCCACAGCCGCAGCAGATCCTCGTCCACCTGGCACAGGGTGACCGAGGCGCCCGCCATGTCCAGGGACGTGACGTAGTTGCCGACGAGCGTGCGGGCCACGGTCACGCCGCGCTCGCCGAGCACCCGCTGCACCTCGGCGTTGAAGCCGTACAGCTCCAGCAGCGGGGTGGCGCCCATGCCGTTGACCAGGACGAGGACCGGATTGCGCGGGGGCATGTCCTCCAGAATGGCGTTCACCGCGAAGTCGGCGATCTCGCCGGAGGTCATCATCGGCCGCCGCTCCCGGCCCGGCTCGCCGTGGATACCGATGCCCAACTCCAGCTCGCCGGAGGGCAGATCGAAGGTGGGGCTGCCCTTGGCCGGGGTGGTGCCGGCGCTGAGCGCGACGCCGAAGCTACGCGAGTTCTCGTTGACCTGGCGCGCGATGGACTCCACCCGCTCCAGCGGCTGGCCCTCGGCGGCCGCGGCGCCGGCGATCTTCTCCACGAACAGGGTCGCGCCCGTGCCGCGCCGACCGGCCGTGAAGAGGCTGTCGGTGACCGCCACGTCGTCGTTGACGAGCACCTTGGCGACCTGGATGCCCTCGTCCTCGGCGAGCTCGGCCGCCATGTCGAAGTTGAGCACGTCGCCCGTGTAGTTCTTCACGATGAACAGCACGCCGGCCCCGCTGTCGACGGCCGCCGCGGCCCGCGCCATCTGATCGGGCACCGGTGAGGTGAACACCTCGCCCGGGCACGCGGCCGACAGCATCCCGGGACCGACGAACCCGCCGTGCAGCGGCTCGTGCCCCGATCCGCCACCGGAGACGATCGCGACCTGCCCGGCCACGGGGGCGTCCCGCCGTACGATCACGCGGTGCTCCACGTCAACGGCCAGCAGATCCGGATGAGCGGCCGCCAAACCCCGCAGCGCGTCGGCCACCACGGACTCCGGGACGTTGATCAGCATCTTCATGGATACCTCCTGGTGAGATGAGCAATTAGGTCTGTGACCTGAGTATGTCCAGGTCAGCGTGGGTTAGGCCGATAGTCGATCTTGGCGGTCCATGGCGGTCCATGGCGATCGAGAACGGGCTCCGGCGGTAATGATGCTGACTCAATGCTGACTCAATGCTGACCTTGATGACGATGCGTCAGGCGTCTGCCGCCGTTCGGAACTAGCTGGGTCGGGGTTCGTACGTCGGCAGTATCGACCTTGCAGCAGCGAAGGTCACGCCAGGCGACGGCAGAGGCGTCACCGTGTACGGGAGAGAAGGACGCCGCGAGCGCGTTGTCCCAGCACTGCCCGGTGCGGCCGACGGACGGACGAACGTCGAATTCCGCTGCCGGAGCGGTGAATTGCCGACTGGTGTACTGACAGTCGCGATCCGAGCGAAAGATCACCGGCCGGCTGGGGCGACGCCGGCGGCAGGCGGACCTGAGAGCGTCCGCGATCAGTTCCGTCCGCGGGTGATCGGCAGTGGCCCAGCCGACCACGCGGCGGGAGGCGGCCCGCGGGTCGGGGGTCGTCGTCGGCTGTCGTCGTCCGCGGTGCCGGCCCCGCAGCCCGGCGCTGCGCATCACTCCGGCCGATGCGGCAGCAACCCGCAGCCGGCCAGGAAGCGACATTCCGCACGCGAGGCCCGGAGCGGGACGTGCGCAGCCCGACAACGGTACCTAGGGTGAGGAGTAGAGGCCTGTGACACAGCCTGGAGCGGGTGACGAAGCAGGACGACGCGCGACGCAGGGCCCGGTCCGCAGCGGGCCGGGCCGCGAGGAGCGGCGACCCGTGCGCACCACGCGCGCCGTCGGGCGTCGGGGATGGACCAAGGGCGGTCTCAACCATGAGGGATGCACATCGACTTGAGCCCACCTCGGCTAACCTGGGCAGCGGCACGGTGCTCGCGGCGTGGGAACGCTTCGTGCAGGGCGAGGATCAGGTCCCGGGGGTCCGGCCTCTGGTAGCGATCTCCTGGCATCGCTGCAGAGAGCAATACCGGGTCGATCCTCACCTCACGGAGGCTCCGGTGGCTGTCGCGGAGCCCGACCATACGCCCGAGCACGATGTCGTATTCGCTGAGCTGGGTTTTCGTGCCGCCGCCGTGGCACATGAAGTGGGCAACCTCGGTGGCGTCGTCACCGTCACCGATGCCACTGGCCGGATCCTGGCCGAGTGGGGTGATCAAACCACGCTCGCCAGAGCCGGCGACTCCAATCTGGCGCCCTGGTTCTGCTGGTCCGAGTGCGTGGCCGGCACGAACGGCATGGGCACGGCGCTCGAGACACACGGCCCGGTACCGATCAGAGGGGCGGAGCACTGGTGTCAGGCGTTCCACGACTGGGTCTGCGCGGGCATCGCGGTGCGCGACGTGGTGACCAGGGAACCGATCGCGGTCCTGAACATCGGCTGCTGGCGCAGCCGGCTTCCCGCGTCCACGGAAAGCTGGCTGGCGAACGCGGCCACCATGACCCAGTACCCGCTGAAGAGGCGCGCCCGGGACAGCGGCGCCGAGTTGGTCGCGGCCTACACCCAGGTCAGGGCACGCTCCGGTGCGGCGCTCGCCGCGGTGGACATCGCGGGCAAGGTGGTGATCGCCGACGACATGGCGAGCGTGCTCCTGGGCGTCCCGGCCTACACCCCGGCGGTCGACCCCACGCTGCGATGGAACCCCGGGCTGCCGGAACTGATCACAGCCGCCCGGTATGCCGCCAGGCAAGCAGCCCACAATCCTGACTGGGTCGGCTCGACGCAGATCTTCGCCCACCTCGCCGACGAGCCGACATCGATCAGCATCCGGCCCGTCTTCTCGTCCGGACACCTGATCGGCAACCTGGTCTCGTTCGGCGCCTCCGACGGGGCGCAGTTGCCCCAGGCGGAGAAGTCCGCGCACTCGGAGCCGCCGCACCGACTGGTCGCGACGCGAGACAACCGGATGGTGCTGCTGCGGCTGCCGGAAGTCTCCTTCGCCGAATCGCAGGGAAACAACGTGTGGCTCTCCACCGATCAGGGGCGATTGCGATCCGCCTCTCTGAGCCTGGACAAGCTCGACAGTGAGCTGGCGGATGTCGGCTTCCTGCGGGTGCACCGCCGGTATGTGGTCAACCTCAGCCGCATCCGGGAGATCGAGCGCGGGCCCAAGGGCGAGCTGTATCTGGTCATGGACGGCCGCACGAACGAGAGAGTGCCGGTCTCCCGGCGGAACGCGCCGGCCTTGCGTCGCGCGCTGGCCATCTGAGTGCCCCGGCACGACCTGTGTGCCAGGAAGGAAGAACGCCGTGTCTGACAGTGCGGACGCCGTTGCCGGCGAGACGAACGCCGGGAGTGCGGGCGGCCTCGGCCTCTCTGCCGCGGCCGGGCACCGCAGTCATCCGATCGGGGGCGCGAGCAACCACGACTGGTGGCCGAACCGGCTCGACCTGACGATCCTCCGGAAACACCCCGCCATGGCCGACCCCATGGGCGAAGACTTCGACTACGCCGCGGAGTTCCGGACGCTCGACCTCGACGCCCTGGCGCGGGACGTCGACGAGGTGCTCACGACGTCGCAGGAATGGTGGCCGGCCGATTTCGGCCACTACGGGCCGCTCGTGATCCGGATGGTGTGGCATTGCGCCGGGACGTACCGCATCGACGACGGCCGCGGTGGCGCGCACGCCGGCATGCAGCGTTTCGCGCCGCAGAACAGCTGGCCGGACAATCGCAACCTCGACAAGGCGCGCCGCCTGCTCGGGCCGGTGAAGAAGAAGTACGGCCGCAAGATTTCCTGGGCTGACCTCATGATCTTCGCGGGCAACCGCGCCCTGGAGACGATGGGCTTCACGACCTTCGGCTTCGCCGGCGGCCGGGCAGACGTCTGGGAGAGCGACGATGACATCTACTGGGGTCCCGAGCACGCCTGGCTCGGCGACGAACGCCACGGCGGCGTCCGGGAGCTGGAGAACCCGCTGGCCGCCGTCCAGATGGGCCTCATCTACGTCAACCCGGAGGGACCGAACACCGTCCCGGACCCGCTCACCGCGGCCCGGGACATCCGCGAGACGTTCCGGCGCATGGGGATGAACGACGAGGAGACCGTCGCACTGATCGCGGGCGGCCACACGTTCGGCAAGACCCACGGCGCGGCCGACCCGGACGCCTACCTCGGCCCCGAACCCGAGGGCGCTCCCCTTGAGGAACAGGGCCTGGGCTGGAGGAGCAGTTACGGCACCGGAAAGGGCACGAACGCCATCACCAGCGGGCTCGAGGGTACGTGGACACCCACCCCGACGAGATGGGACAACAGCTTCCTCGAGACCCTGTTCGGCTACGAGTGGGACCTGGAGCTGAGCCCTGCCGGTCTGTGGCAGTGGATCCCGAGAGACGGTGGCGGGGCCGGCACCGTGCCGGACGCCCACGACCCATCGACGACACACGCCCCGACGATTCTGACGACGGACCTCGCGCTGCGGTCGGACCCGGTCTACGAGCCGATCTCGCGACGCTTCCTGGAGAACCCGGACCAGCTCGCGGATGCGTTCGCCCGGGCCTGGTTCAAGTTGACGCACCTCGACATGGGCCCGATCCAGCGCTACCTCGGACCGCTGGTCCCCCGGGAGACGCTGATCTGGCAGGACCCGGTCCCTGCCGTGGACCACGAGCTCGTTCGGGCGGCGGACATCGCCGCACTCAAGAGCCGGATCCTCGCCTCCGGACTGTCCGTCTCCCAACTCGTCTCGACCGCTTGGGCGTCGGCCTCGACGTTCCGCGTCAGCGACAAGCGTGGCGGGGCGAACGGCGCACGCATCCGCCTCGAGCCGCAGCGGGGGTGGGAGGTCAACGACCCCGACACGCTGGCACGGGTGCTGCGCACCCTGGAGGGGATCCAGGAGTCCTTCAACAGCTCCGAGACCGGGGACAAGAAGATCTCGCTGGCCGACCTCATCGTGCTCGGCGGAGCCGCCGCCGTCGAGCAGGCCGCCAAGACCGTCGGCTACGGCGTCCAGGTCCCCTTCAGTCCGGGACGTACGGACGCCATGCAGGAGTGGACCGACGCGGAGTCCTTCGCCCCGCTCGAGCCGACCGCGGACGGGTTCCGCAACTACCGCGGCAAGGGCAACCGGCTGCCGTCGGAGCATCTGCTGGTCGACCGCGCGAACCTGCTGAACCTGAGCGCGCCCGAGATGACCGTCCTCGTGGGCGGCCTGCGAGTGCTGGGCGCCAACTACCAGGAGTCGCCGCTGGGCGTCTTCACGTCGGCGCCCGGGGCGTTGACCAACGACTTCTTCGTGAATCTGCTCGACCCGGGCACGGAATGGAAGCCGACATCCGCGACCGCGGAAACCTTCGAGGGGCGCGACCGTGCCACCGGCGAGGTCAAGTGGACCGGTAGCCGCGTCGACCTCGTCTTCGGCTCGAACTCCGAGCTGCGTGCCGTCGCGGAGGTCTACGCGAGCGACGACGCACGGGAGAAGTTCGTGCAGGACTTCGTCGCCGCGTGGGCCAAGGTCATGAACCTCGATCGGTACGACCTCGCTCGACCCTGCGGTGCAGCCCGGCTCCTCCCGACGGTGGCACATCGGGTGTGAACGGTAGCTGGTCGCGGACGAACGGCATGAGCCGCCCGGACTGGCGCTGTGTGATTCATTCGGCGTAGCGTGCTTATTGATTACCAAATTGTCACCCTTTTCGGTGTGATTCATCCGATACAGAGCGCTCCTTGACCACCGATTGCAGCCGGGCACCGGCGGCATAAAAGAAAACGCGCCGCCGTCAGCGCGGCCGGTGCGATGTGGAAATAGAAATTCGGGACGAGGGGAGTTGAGCCCCGATGACAACCGCGCAGGAGCGAGCCGGCCTGATGGACCAGATCGGGTTGAACGCACAGAACAAAGCAGCGCTGGGTCAAGTGCTGGGAACCGGAAGCGTCGGGCGGGCCACCGAGGATGCAGATGGCCGCATGCATGCCACCATTCGCATCAACCCCGACGAGCTGACCTGGGATCCCGAAATTCTGGTCATGCCGCACGGAGGTGATATCGAGCTCGAGCTCATCAATGACGACATGAACACGCATTGCGCGCTCCTGCCGAGCAACGGCGACCGGAAGTTCATCTGGTTGGTGAACCAGTCGCGGGGACGGGCGAAACTCAACCTCGACGGACCGGGCTACTACTGGTTCAGCTCGCCCACGGGCAATGACGAGGGCCGGGGGCTGACCGGGGCCATCGTCGTCCTGGGGGACGCTCCGCCGGAGGCTCGCCTCGACCGTCCCGAACAGCCACGGCCGTAGAGAGGAGGAGGCGATGACCGCTCAATACGTGGACGCGGGTGAGGCTGTCGATCAGGGAACCCTGAGCTACAAGACCCCCGGAGGAGATATCGCGCCACCGGTAGTGGCCGACGTCGACTACGAGCGCATACTCAACGCCCGCGAGGAGCCGCAGAACTGGCTCACCTACTACGGCGCCTACAACGGACAGCGGTACAGCCCGCTGGACCAGCTCAACACGGAGAACGCCAAGCGCCTCGTCCCCGCCTGGGTCTTCCAGGCCGGCACGACGGGCCTGATCGCGGGTGCGTCGACCTATTCGTTCGAGGCCGCACCGATCGTCGTCGACGGAGTCATGTTCCTCTCCGGCTGGGACGGCTGGGTCTGGGCCCTGGACGCGAAGACGGGCGCGGAGATCTGGCGGTACAAGCATGCGGTCCCCTTCGACGTGTCCTTGTGCTGCGGGAACGTGAACCGTGGGGTCGCCGTGGCTCAGGGGAAGGTCTTCTTCGTCACGGCGAATGCTCGTGTGATCGCACTCGACGCCACCACCGGCAAGCGCGTCTGGGACAAGACCTACGGAGACGTCCGAGCCGGGGAGAGCGCCACACTCGCCCCGCTGGTCGTGAAGAACATGCTCATCGTCGGGAGTTCCGGCGGCGAGTTCGGCGTACGCGGCCACCTCGACGCGTTCGACCTCCACACCGGCGAGCACCAGTGGCGCTGCTACATGGTGCCGAAGCCCGGGGAGCCGGGCTCGGACACCTGGCCCGCCGACAGCGAGGCCTGGGCACGGGGTGGCGGCAACTGCTGGGTCACCGGCACCTTCGACCCGGAGACGAACCTGCTGTACGTCGGCACCGGCAACCCGGCGCCCGACTTCGACGGAGAGGTACGCGAGGGCGACAATCTCTTCACCGACAGCGTCGTAGCCGTCGACGTCGACAGCGGTCAGATCCGCTGGCACTACCAGTGCACCCCGCACGACGTGTGGGACTACGACAGCATCGCCGAGTGCATCCTGTTCGAGCAGGACGGGCGCAAGCTGCTCGGGCACTTCGACAAGAACGGCTACTTCTTCGTCCTCGACCGCACGAACGGCGCGATGGTCTCGATCACCCCCTTCGTGGACCGCATCACATGGGGGGCGATCACGAGGGACGGCCGGGTGACAGCCAAGGTGTACCCGGACAAGGAGGGAGAACCGGTCCACTTCTACCCGGGTCCGGCCGGCGCCAAGGAATGGACCCATGCGGCCTACAGCCCGAAGACCGGGCTCTTCTACGTCCCGGTCCAGGACACCGGCGCCACGGCCACCCGGCGGCGCCGGGAGTTCAAGGAGAGCATTCCGTACTGGGGCGCGGGCGTTCAGGTGGACATCGAGGACATGGCGGGGTCCATCAGCGCCTTCGACGCCACCGGTGAGGAGAAGTGGCGCTGGCGCAACGAACTCCCGATGTGCGCCTCGGTGCTGGTCACCGGCGGTGACCTGGTGTTCGCCGGTGAGCCCTCCGGGGAGTTCAACGCATTCGACGCCCGCACCGGGGAGCTGTTGTGGCAGTTCCAGTGCGGAAGCGGCCACCACAGCAGCCCGACCACCTACATGGTCGACGGCAGGCAGTACGTCGCCGTGCCGGTCGGTTGGGGCGGATGGGCCGAGGGGTTCCTCCCCGGCATGCTCGGCGCGGGGCACGGCAGCGCCCTGCTCGTCTTCGCCCTCCCGGAACCGATGTAGCGCGTGACCGGAGCCTGCCGCATCCGGTCTGAGAGGAGGTGAATCCATGGAGACTCAGCTCGCTGTGTGGGAGACACCCGAGTTCGACGAGATCACGGTCGCGGCCGAGGTGACCATGTACCTCGCTCAGTTGGAGGACTAGAGGACCAGCGGACGTGGGGCGGCGCCGGACCTGGTCCGGCGCCCTCCGACGGCCCGAGACGGCCACGGACGGCCGTGGACGACGGACCCGGATCGTCGAAGAAGGGAAGTGCCGGCGTGTTGCTGCGAGTGCTGGGCTCTGCGGCGGGGGGAGGCTCCCCGCAGTGGAACTGCGGCTGCCCGGTGTGCGCCGCGGTCCGCTCGCGGGCCGGCCTCGCGCGCACCCAGTCGTCGGTCGCGGTCAGCGCCGACCGCCGCCGGTGGTTCCTCATCAACGCCTCGCCCGACGTCCGCACCCAGATCGAGGCCTTCCCCGGCCTGCACCCCCACGACGACCGGACGACGCCGGTGGAGGCGGTGCTGCTCACCGACGCCGAGCTGGACCACACGCTGGGCCTGCTTCTGTTGCGCGAGGCCCGCGCCCTGCGGCTGTACGCCACGCCGGCGGTGCATAAGACCCTGTCCGACGGTTCGGGGATTCTGCGTACGCTCGAGCGCTACTGCCCGGTCGAGTGGCGTCCAGTGGTCCCCGGCGTCGACCTTGCCCTGGCGGACGGGCTGTCCTGCCAGGCGTTCGACGTGCCCACGGTCAAGCACGATCGGTTCGGAGCCGGGGTGGAGCACGGCCGCGTCGTGGGCTACCGGCTGACCGACGAGCGCAGCGGGGGGACGCTGGTGTACCTGCCAGGGGTGCAATCGCTGACACCGGCGCTGCACGTGGAGATCGAGGGCTGCGCATGCCTGCTGATCGACGGGACCTGCTGGCGTGACGACGAGCTCGTACGGCTCGGCCTGGCCCGCAGGACGTCCCGGCAGATGGGCCACCTGCCCATCGACGGCCCGGACGGCAGCCTGGCACAGCTCCCCTCGCTGGGCGTGGGGCGGACGATCTTCGTGCACATGAACAACACCAACCCGATCCTCCTGGAGGACGCACCCGAGCGGCGCACCTTGGCGGAGAGCGGCATGGAAGTGGCCATGGACGGCCTCGAGGTCCAGGTGTAGAGCCGTGACGACAACGACCACCAGAACCGGTGCCGACGGTTTCGTCGAGACGTTGCGGGCCCACTCGCGGCGATACCACGACCAGCACCCGTTCCACGTCCGGATGAACGCCGGCCGGCTGAATCGCCGGCAGATCCGGGGCTGGGTGGCCAATCGCTTCTACTACCAGGAGAACATCCCCCGCAAGGACGCCGCGATCCTTTCCAACTGCCCCGACCTCGAGGTCCGCCGCCGCTGGATCCGACGGATCATCGACCACGACGGCATCGCCGCCGGCGAGGGCGGGATCGAGGCGTGGCTGCGCCTCGGCGAGGCCGCCGGGCTGACCCGCGAGGAGATCCGGGACCACCGGCACCTGGTACCCGGGGTGCGGTTCGCCGTCGACGCCTACGTGAACTTCACCCGGGCCCGGCCGTGGGTCGAGGCGGTGGCGTCCTCGCTCACGGAGCTGTTCGCGCCCGACCTGATGGCCGCGCGGCTGGCCGCGTTCGAGCGGTGGTACCCGTGGATCGATCCCGAGGGCCTCGCCTACTTCCGCGCCCGCCTGGAGCAGGCTCCCCGGGACTGCGAGCACGCCCTCGAGGTGGTCACCGCGCACTGCCTCTCCGCCGAGTCCCAGGCGCGCGCCGTCGACGCGCTGTCGTTCAAGTGCGATGTCCTGTGGAGCCTCATGGACGCCATCGACCAGGCCTACCCGGAGTGACCAGCATGGACCCGACCCATACCGGAACGACGCAGACCGGAATCAGGACCCGACCCGGCGCCGGGGTCGCCGCCTCGGACCGGCCCCGGTTGGCGAGCCATGTCCGGCTGACCTTCTGCCGGACCAGGCAGCGCAAGGTACTGCTGCACCCCGAGACGGTGGTGGTGCTGAACGGCAGCGGCGCGGCCATCCTCGAGCTGTGCGACGGGCGGCACACCGTGGCCGAGATCGTGGCCGAGCTCGGCGCCCGCTATCAGTCCGCCCCTGAGGACGACGTACGGCAGTTCTTGACCCGGCTCGTCGCCCGGCGCTGGGTGGAGCTCACCGATGGATAGCCCCTTCGGGTTGCTCGCCGAACTCACCTACCGCTGCCCGCTGGCCTGCCCATACTGCTCCAACCCGCTGAACATGGCCGGCTACCAGGACGAGCTGGCCACCGACGAGTGGCGGCGGGTGCTCGCCGAGGCCGGCGACCTCGGGGTTCTGCAGTGCCACCTGTCCGGCGGGGAACCGCTGCTGCGGCGAGACCTGGTGGCGCTCGTGGCCCATGCCCACGACCTGGGGCTCTACACCAACCTCATCACCAGCGCCCTCGGGTTCTCGCGTCCGAGGGCCGAGCAGCTGCGGGCCGTCGGCCTGGATCACGTGCAGATCAGCATCCAGGCCGACGAACCGACCGTGTCCGACCGGATCGCAGGGATCCCGTCCTTCCAACGCAAGATCGAAGCGATGGGCGTGGTCAAGGAGCTGGGCTGGCCGCTCACCATGAACGTGGTGCTGCACCGGCACAATATCGACCGTGTCGCCGACGTGCTCAGGCTGGCCGAGGAGGTGGGCGCCGACCGCGTGGAGCTGGCCAACACCCAGTACTACGGCTGGGCTTGGCGAAACCGTGACGCGCTGTTGCCGAGCCGGGCCCAGCTCGAGGCGGCCGAGGCCGTCGTGCGAGTTGCCCGCGAGCGGCTGCGGGACCGCATGGACGTCATCTACATCATCCCCGACTACTACAGCCGGTACCCGAAGCCCTGCATGGGCGGCTGGGCGTCCCGGCAGCTGACCGTGACGCCGAACGGCGACGTTCTGCCCTGCCCGGCCGCCCAGTCCCTGCCGTTGCCGCGGGCCAGCGTGCGGGAGGACCCGCTGCAGCGGATCTGGGCCGAGTCCCCGGTGATGACCGCGTTCCGGGGGACCGACTGGATGCCGGAGCCCTGCCGGAGCTGCTTCCGGCGGGACGTGGACTTCGGCGGGTGCCGCTGCCAGGCGTTCCTGCTCACCGGTGACGCCGCCCGCACCGACCCGGTCTGTCACCTCTCGCCCGACCACGACCTGGTCGCCCGGGCGGTCGAGGCCGCCAACGCCGACTCGCGGGCCGATGATCTTCCGCTGGCCCCCCGCTCGCATCGACCTGGTGTGCCACCAGTCGCCCGAGCCCGACCTGGTCGGGTGGGCGGTCGAGGCCGCCAACGCTGACCCGCGGGCCGATGATCTTCCGCTGATCCCGTGCTCGGCGGCCTGCCTCCCGGTGGAGCGGGCCGAGCCCGCTCGAGTTGACGCGGGCTAGCCGCCGGACCACAACGGCAGTGCCGCGGCGGCGATGATCAAGGTGACCCCGCTCAGCAGGTCCGAGCGGATCCGGATGAGGCGCGCCGCGGCCCGCCCGAGCCGCAGTCCGACCAGCGACATCACCGCCGTAATGGCGCCGAATACGGGGGCGGAGAACCATGGCGAGAGCCCGAGGACCCCCAGGCTCGCCCCGGCGAGCAAGTTGTCCAGGCTCAGCGTCAACGGGATGCCGAACAACGCCCACGGGTGGTCCAGCTGGTCCGGCTCGCCGTTCCGAAGGGCCGAGATGACGAGGTAGAGACCGTACCCACCGAGCGCGGCCACGCCCACCCAATCGGCGACGTCCCCGACGGACTCCCCGATCTGGTGACCGATCAACATTCCGGTCAGGGGCATAATCGCGTCCCACAGCCCGAAGGTCAGCGCAACCTGCACTGCGCGTTTCAGGCCGAATGGGACGGTGCCCAGCGCGATCGATACCCGGAAATTGTCGAGACTGAGTACGAAACCCAGGATCAGTATTTCCCAGATCATGACGACGCCGCTGCCCGATGACGACCGACGCCGACAGAAACGACCGTGCTCTGGAGAGCATTCGCCATAATTCTACATATTATCTCAGATGCTTCGCGAAAAAAACTTGACAAGCCGGCTTCCGGAAGATTTCCGACGCTACTCGTCCGACGGTGGCCGTCGCTTCCGGAACGGCTCGCTGATTGAACGTGTGCGCATCATTTTGAACACCGCGTACGTGGCGTTGTCCGGGCCGACATTGACGTCGTTGGGGGATTTAAGACACCGAGAGATGCTCGGAGTCGGCTTCACGTGCTCCGCGGGTGACTATCGGGCACGGGTGGGACAACGGATTGAGGTCCTGCGCCGGGCAGCGGCCCACCTGCCGCAGGCCCATCTGCCGTACGGTGCCCACGGTGGCACTGGTTCCCCGGGTGCGGGTGATGTGCCTGCGGGATAGGCTTTTGACGACAAGGTCAGGTTCCCCCGGGCGTTTTCAGACGACAGACGCCGGTCGCCTTGTGCGCGACAACCATTTCTTTCTGCGAGGACCCGACGAGAGCGGTGCTCTCTCGTATCCCGCAGCGTGGGCATCCTAACTCCCTCCCCTCGAAGCCTGTCTCGCGCTCGGTGGGCCGCAGTGGCACCGACTTCAGGGTCTGCGGCTCGCAATACCTGTGGAGGCCGGGATGAGAGTTGTCGTTGATCTTTCCCGATGCGAGGGGTATGCGCAGTGCGCGTTCCTGGCACCGGACGCGTTCCGGATGCACGGCGAGGAAGCGCTGATGTACGACCCGATGCCCGACGACGCCCTGCGTGACCAGGTGCTGCGTGCCGCGGCGGCCTGTCCGGTCCAGGCGATTCTGGTCGACCGGCTGGAGGGACGGGACGTACCGGTGGAGGCGTCGGCGTCATGACCAGCGCGGACAACCTGCAGGCGTTCAAGCGCGACGGCCGCATCGTGATCGTCGGGGCGTCACTGGCGGGGCTGCGTGCCGCGGAGGCGCTGCGCGGCGAGGGATTCACCGGCTCGTTGACCATGATCGGTGACGAGTTGGGCGAGCCCTATGACCGGCCTCCCCTGTCCAAGCAGGTGCTGACCGGGTGGGTGTCGGCCGAGGACACCACGCTGCCGCGACGCCGTGACATCGATGCGGAGTGGCTGCTGGGCGTGCCCGCCGAAGGGCTGGACCTGGCCACCAACCAGGTGCGTCTCGCCGACGGGCGCGAAGTTCCCTTCGACCGGGTGCTGATCTCCACCGGGGTGCGGGCCCGGCCGTGGTTCGTCGAGAGCGAGGCGGCCCTGGACGGGGTGTTCGTGGTGCGTACGCGCGAGCACGCCGAGGGTCTGCAGCGAGCCCTCGCCGCCGGCCCCTCCCGGGTCCTGGTCATCGGTGCGGGATTCACCGGTTCCGAGATCGCCTCCATCTGCCGCGAACGGGACATCCCGGTGACCGTCGCCGAACTCGCGGCGGCCCCGCTGGTCGGGGCGCTCGGTGCCCTGATCGGTGAGGTCGCCTCCGACATGCAGCGCGCTCATGGCGTCGACCTGCGCTGCGGTGTCAAGGTCACCCAGTTGGAGGGCGATGCCCAGGGGCGGTTCCGCCGTGCTCACTTCGACGACGGCAGTACGGTCGACGCCGACGTGGCGGTGGTGGCGCTCGGGGGCATCCGCAACACCGAGTGGCTGCAGGGCTCGGGACTGGCGGCAGGTGTCTGGGGAATCGCCTGCGACACCGGCTGCCGCGCCCTCACCCTCGACGGCCTGATCACTGACGACGTCTTCGCCGCCGGGGACGTGGCACGTTGCCCGAACCCGATCTACGAGTACCGGCTCATCTCACTGGAGCACTGGGCCAATGCCGTGGAGCAGGCAGAGGTCGCGGCCCACAACATGGTCAGTGGCCAGGCGGACCGCTGGCCTCACCTGTCCATCCCGCTGTTCTGGTCGATCCAGTTCGGCGTCAACATCAAGTCCGTCGGCGTGCCGACCTTCGCCGACGAGGTCGTCGTCACCCAGGGATCGGTGTCCGACCGTCGTTTCGTCGCCGCATACGGCTACCGGGGCCGTGTCACCGCGGCGGTGAGCTTCAACAACGCCAAGTGGCTCGACCACTACCGGCAGTTGATCGAGACGGCCGCGCCCTTCCCGCCGCCCTGCCCCACGCCCGACCAGCCCGTCGATATGAAGCCGGTGCCCGTCGACTTCCCCGGTCCCGTCCTGCTGGCCCAGGGCGCCACCGTGGTCGTCACCGGCCATGACCCGGGCGAACGGCGCGTCACGGCCGCGCAGCAGCACCACCGGTAGGAGGGAGAGCGAGATGACCACGCCCGAGACGCCCGACACCCTCCGCCGGATCCTCGACTACTCCTCCCGGCCCGACCCGTACCCGCTGTACGCCGAGTTGCGCAGGACGCCGGTGGCCCGGCAGGAGGACGGCAGCTATGTCATCAGCACCTATCGCGAGTTGGCAGACATCCTCCACAACCCGCACCTGAGCTCCGACGTGCGCAATCTGTCGCGTCCGATGCCCTCAGTCCAGGCCGAGAGCACGCCGGCGTTCATCAACATGGATCCACCTGAGCATGACCGCCTGCGGCGTATGGCAATGCGCCATTTCGGTCCCCCGCACACCCCGGGGCTGGTGGCCGGCATGGAGGGCGACCTGACCGCCATCGTCACCAGCCTGATCGACGACTTCGCGGGCAAGGAGCAGATCGACGTCGTCGACGACTTCGCCTACCCGTTCCCCGTCACCGTCATCTGCCACCTGCTCGGCGTGCCACGCGAGGACGAACCACGGTTCCACCTGTGGGTCAACGACATCATCAACTCGATTGACTACAACCCCAAGACCGACCCGAAGGAAAAACTGGACAAGGGCGTGCAGGCCCGCAAGGACCTGCGTGAGTACCTCGGCGGGCTGCTGGAACAACGCCACGGCCGGCCGGGCGAGGACCTGCTGACACGGCTGGCCAACGACGACGGTCCGGACGGGCGGATGACGGACGAGGAAATCGTCGCCACCGCCAACCTGCTGCTGATCGCCGGCCACGAGACCACCGTCAACCTCATCACCAACGGCATGCTGACGCTGCTGCGCCACCCGCAGGTGCTGCAGCGACTGCGCGACGACCCGGACCTGGTCGTGCCGCTGGTCGAGGAACTGCTGCGCTACGAGCCCCCCGTGCACATCATTCCCTGGCGGGCGGCGTACAGCGACATCCCTGTCGCCGACACCGTCATCCCGAAGGGCTCGCAGATCATGCTCATGCTCGCCTCGGGCAGCCGCGACCCGGACCGTTTCCATGAACCCGACCGCTTCGACCCCGACCGGCAGGACAATGAGCACCTTGGGTTCGGCAGCGGCATCCACCTGTGCTTCGGCGGTCCCCTGGCCCGGCGGGAGACCCAGATCGCGCTGACCGAACTGGTACGCCGCCTCGACCGGCCCAGTCTGGTCACCGACCCACCGCCGTACCGGCGAAGCCCCGTGCTTCGCGGGCCGATCCACCTGCACATCGAGCAGGGCAACGGGTGACGTGACGGTCTTTGCCCGATCGAAGGTCGGCCTGCCGGCCGGTGGCCGACCGGCCACGGAAGCCGGGGATTCCCGTGTTCAGCGCCAGAGCCGGTCGAGCGCGTCGTTGAGCGTCGTGGCGGCCATGATGAGGGACAGATGGGTGAAGGCCTGCGGGAAATTGCCGAGTTGTTCTCCACTCGGACCGATCTCCTCGGCGAACAGGCCGACGTGGTTCGCGTAGGTCTGCATCTTCTCGAAGGTATAGCGGGCCTCGGCGAGCCGCCCCGCGCGGGTGAGGGCGTCGACGTACAGGAACGTGCAGAGACTGAACGTTCCCTCGGTGCCGCGCAGTCCGTCGGGAGACGCGCGGGGGTCGTAGCGGTAGACCAGGCTGTCGGAGACGAGGACGCGGTCCATGGCGTCCAGAGTGTTGAGCCAGCCGGGGCTTCGGGGGGAGATGAATCCGACCCGGGGGGCGAGCAGGAGGGACGCGTCCAGGACGTCGCCTCCGTAGTACTGGACGAGGGCCTGCTCCTTCTCGTTCCAGCCGCGTTCCATGACCTGTTCCAGGATCTCGTCCCGGACGCGGGTCCAGCGCGCGGTGTCGGCCGGCCTGCTGAACTCGGCCGCCAGCTTCGTGCCACGGTCGAAGGCGGTCCAGCACATCACCCGGCTGTAGGTGAAGTCCTTGCGTCCGCCCCGGGTCTCCCAGATTCCCTCGTCGGGACGGTCCCAGGAGTCCGCGAGCCAGTCCAGGGTGGCCGCAAGGCTCTTCCATCCGTGGTAGCCCGCGTGCTCCCCGACCTCGCGGCCCTCGGCGAGGCCGTACATGGCCTCGCCGTAGATGTCGAGCTGCAGCTGGTCGGCGGCGGCGTTGCCGGCCCGGACCGGGTAGGAGCCGCGGTACCCCTCGAAGTGCTCCAGGATCTCCTCCGTCAGATGAGGGTCACCGTCGACGCGGTACATGATCTGCAGGGGTTCGCCGTTCGGTCCCTCACGGGCGCCGAGGCGGTCACCGAGCCAGTGGCTGAAGCGGGTCGCCTCCTCGACGAAGCCGAGATCGAGCAGGGCCCGGATCGACAGGGAACCGTCCCGCACCCAGGTGTACCGGTAGTCCCAGTTGCGCTCACCCCCGACCTGCTCGGGCAGCCCCATGGTGGCGGCGGCGACCGGAGCGCCCGTGGGGGCGTAGGTCAGGAGCTTGAGCGTGATGGCGGAGCGGTACACCATGTCCGTCCAACGGCCGCGGTAGCGCGAGGTGCGCACCCACAGCTGCCAGAAGTCGATGGTGTCCCGGATGTCTTCGGTGATCCCCTCGGTGGTGGGTGTCGGTGGCGCCTGCTCGCTCGGCGGGCCCATGGTGAAGACCATGACAGCCATCCCTCCCGCGTTGAGCGTGATGGCGCCCCGGACGTCCTGCCCGTCCCTTTGGAGCGGGATGTCGCCCGCAAGATACGCCGTCGCGCCCGGAGCGTGGAACGTCGCCCGCTCAGACGTCAGATCGAGTTGGTGACCGGCCCGCGCATAGTCGAACCGCGGCCGGCATTCGAGCTCGAATCGGGCGGTGCCGCGCACCGTGCGGGCCACACGCACCAATTGGTGCCGGTCGGTCGCTCGCGGACCCGGCTGGACCGGCATGTAGTCGATGATCTCGCCGACTCCGTCGGGCGACATGAAGCGGGTCACCAGGACGGCGGTGTCCGGGTAGTAGAGCTGCTTCCAGGTCCCTTCGGGGTGCTCCGGCGCGAGCAGGAAGTGGCCGCCGCCGTCGTGGTCGAGCAGGGCGGCGAAGACGCTGGGCGAGTCGAAGCGCGGTGCCGCGAACCAGTCGATCACGCCGTGTGACGACACCAGAGCCGCGGTCTGCAGATCCCCTATGAGCCCGTGGTCGGCGATGGGCGGATAGCGATCCATGACGGTCTCCTTGCTGGTTCCCTGCTCAGGCTGCCGGCGCCGCGCCCCGTCCCGTGCGGACGGCATCGACGAGTGCCTCGTGGTCCCGCACCGGTACCGATGACAACGACGTCGTAGTGCCGCGCTTCGGTCATCCCGGCCACCAACCTCGGAGCCTTGTCCGGTCCTGCTGGGATGAAGGAAAGATCCGCCCCAGCCGCCATCCCGCCCCGTTCACCAACGTATCTCCGAGTGATACGCCCGGCGAGTTGGGTCATTCGGCCGAGTCGGAGCGCGATGGATCTTCGATCACTCACCCCACGGGGCGGCAACAGCTGGGGACTGCGCACGCCCCGAAATGCTCCGCTCTCGGCCGAAGGCCGCCGACGCCTGGTCGAGCGATGCCAGACCCGACCAATCGCCCACGTCGCCGCGGAGATGGGGATCTCCCGGGCCTGCGCGTCGAAGTGGGGCAACCGCTACCGGCGCCACGGCGAGCTCGGTTTCCTCGACCGCTCCTCGACACCGCACCGACAGCCGACCGCTACACCGGCTGAGGTGATCGCGCGGATCGAAGACCTGCGCCGCAACCGCAAATGCTCGGCAGCCCGCATCGCCTTTGAGCTCACCAGTGAGGGGAACCCGATCAGTCGACGCACTGTGAGTCGGCACCTGGTCCAGATGGGGCTGAATCGACGGCGCTTCATCGACCCCAACGGCGGGCGCCCCAGCCAATCGTCGCCAGACGCCCCGGGCACTGTCTCCGCCGGGTTGTTGCTGACCTCGCACTACGGAGAGACGCTGCACAGTGTCGGAGCCCGTGTGATGTACGGGGCGTCGATGCTGTACGTGCTCGCGGCGGTGCTGGCGTGGAAGCCGGGCGGCGGCTCGGCCCGCCCTGTCTGGCACGCGTCAGGTTTCCTCGCACTCGCCTCGGCCCAGGTCGTGCTCGGCATCGCGCACGTCCCGTCGGTCCATCTCCCCCTGGGTGTCTTGATGTTCGGCCTGAGTGTGCTGGCGTTGGCCCGGCGCTGAGGTCCGACACCGTCCCCGCCCGCGCGGCCCGGGCCGATGCCGACCAGTGATGGCGACGGGGACGACCAGGCTGACGCCACGCGGCGTGGTGCGGCACACGGATGCGGTCGGCCTCCTCCCGCCGTACGAACGACCGCTCCATGAGGGCCGGGGGCCGGGGAATCCAGTTGCCGCCTTCGTTCGTTCGGTGATCGAGTGGGCGGATGGACCATGAAGCGGTACTTTCCCTGTTCGACCGGCAGATGCGACAGGGCGCGCGAGCCGACGACCCTGGGGCGAGGGTCGAGCAGATCGGTGACGTGGTGCGGCAGATCGGCGCTGGCAACGACGACTGGAACGGCGTCGTCTGGTCCGATCTGGATGAGGTCACGGCGGACGCGGCGATCACGGCACAGGTCCAGTACTTCGCCTCGCTGGGGCGCGAGTTCGAATGGAAGCTGTATGGGCACGACGAGCCCAGTGATCTTGCCGGGCGGCTGCGGACTGCGGGGTTCTCCCCCGAGCCTGAGGAGACCTTGATGGTCGCCGAGATCGACGACCTTTCCATCGGCGTCGAACTACCTGAGGGCGTCCATCTGCAGTCGGTCACCGGCCCGTCCGGCGTGGATCTCGCGGTCGACGTCCACGAGCAGGCGTTCGGCACGAGTGCCGTCCGGCTGCGCCACCGCATGCTCTCGCAACTGGTCGGGAGGCCGGAAACCTTGAGCATGGTCGTCGCGATGGCCGGCGAACTGCCGGTGTGCGCCGCCCGGATGGAACTCCACCCGGGCACCGCCTTCGCCGGCCTTTGGGGCGGGGGCACCGTCCCTGCATGGCGAGGTCGGGGCATCTACCGAGCGTTGGTCGCCCACCGGGCCCGTATTGCCGCCGAACTCGGCTATCGCTATCTGCAGGTCGATGCCTCCAGCCAGAGCCGCCCTATCCTGCAACGCCTCGGGTTCGCCGTTCTGAGCACCACCACGCCACACGTGTACCGGCCGGAGAGCCTCTGAGGGCAGGCGTCATTTCAGGCGGCGGGTTTCTGGCCGGGTGTCCCAACGGTAGTGGTTGCGGCCTACCCTCGGTCGCTCTTAGCCTCCGGTCTTGATGAGCGGCGCGTCTCGTGTGAACTCCCGGAACCCGACGCTGTAGTACAGCCCACGCGCCTTGGGATGTCCTGGTGCGCCCAGACAGACGACCGTCGTGTGATGGGCCCCGGCCTCCCGTGCCAGATGCATCCCGTGCAGCAGCATCGCCCTGCCCAGTCCGAGCCGTCGGTAGTCGGGATGCGTTCCGACCGGCTCGAACTGGGCGGTCTTGTTCGCCTCGTCGAGCCACATGATCGTCGATGCGGCCATCGTTCCGTCCGGCGCCTCCACCAGGACGTGCAGGTCGCCGCGGTACGGCGGTGTCCGCCGGACTCCCTCGTAGCTCTCGGCCGTATATGTTGACGGAGCCCAGGCGTCCACATGGGCCTGGACCGCGGCCTGCGGGCCGGCCTCGTCAGCGGTGCGGAATCGGAATCCGTCCGGCAGCACCGGCCGTTCCACGTCATCGAGGTCCCGCTCATTGAGCTGTGTCCAGGAGCCGGTGTCGCCGAGTGAGGCCGGATCGGTCTCATAGCCGTGCGCCGCCCATCGCTCCAGGGCGAACTCATCGGCGGCGCTCGGCATCACGGTGCGCTCGATGCCGACCGTGACACCGTCGTACCAGTCGATCACCTCGTCCACCAGCTCGCTGTGGTCGGGATGAACCTGATATCCCAGAAGGGCGCTGGTGACGTCCTTCACCGACCCGTCGCTCCGCCTCGCCCGGTGTGGCAGACAGGCCCACCCCCACGCGACCAGAACATCACCGGAGAACCACAGCCGACGCAGCCAGCTCTCGCCGTCGCTCACGTGCCCCTTGCCCCAGATCCAGGCCAGCTCTCCCAACGACGCATCGCTGTTCACCAGGTCGGGACGGACGGCCGTAACCCGCTGCGCCAGGCCCTGCATGAGCCGTAGGTCCGCAGCAGTCAGGAGGTCGGAGTCATCATCCATGGTGCGCCACTGTGTCAGGGCTCCGCGCAGCCATCGAGCCATTTTCCAGGGGCGGAGCTCTTCCCGCTCCCAGTCGTCCCAAGGACCCCCGCCGCCGACCCGGTGCCCCACCCCCAGGACGGGCTAGGCTCCGGAGCATGCGGATCTCCGTCTCCTCGGACATGGACGAACCCGTGGCGCGCTTCCTTGTGGACGAGCTGCGCCGGCGGGGTCATGAGGTGCGTACGTACGGCGCGCTTCAGCCCGGGGCGGACGCGCAGTGGGCGGTCTGTTCCGAGGCTGCCGCGCGGGACCTGGTCGCCGGGGCGGCGGATCTGGCCGTCGTGTGCTGCTGGACGGGTACGGGTGCCTCGATCGCCGCGAACAAGGTGCCGGGCGTACGGGCGGCTCTGTGCACGGACGCCTACACCGCGGACGGCGCCCGCCGCTGGAACGACGCCAATGTGCTGGCCCTGGGCCTGCGGCTGACCTCTGAACCGGTCCTCAAGGAGATCCTCGACGCCTGGTTCGCGGCCGCGCCCAGCGAGGACCCCGAGGACCGGGAGAACGTGGCCCACATCGGACACCTCGACGCCGGAAGGGATCACTCCTGATC
Source organism: Streptomyces sp. NPDC046805 (assembly GCF_040645355.1). Taxonomy (NCBI): domain Bacteria; kingdom Bacillati; phylum Actinomycetota; class Actinomycetes; order Kitasatosporales; family Streptomycetaceae; genus Streptomyces; species Streptomyces sp. NPDC046805. The sequence goes on from NZ_JBEYYC010000023.1 coordinate 65,818, forward strand.
GTCCGGCAGGGCCACTTCCTCGTGGTTCAGCGGGCGTCCCGATGCGTCAGTGGGCGCCCAGCCCGCCGCCGCCGAACGAGCCGCTCGAGCCCTTGCTCCAGCGTGGGCGGTCCTTCGATGCGCTCGGCCGGGTCTGTTGGTTGCGTAGTTCGTACGGGGTGAGCGCACGGCCGCCCTTGGGGATCTGGGGGATCTCCTCGGACTCCCGGTTCTCCCGGATCTCGTGGACCGCGCCGTCCGGCGGCAGGTGCGGTTGTTCTTCGGGGCGTGGCCTGGGCGGCTCGCGGAACTTGACGCGGGAGCCCAGCCAGAAGCTTCCGGCGAGCAACGCCAGAACGACGACTGCCACCAGGAAGAGCACGAGACTCAGCAAGCCGCTCGACGCGGCCAATTGCATCGATTCGGTACTCATAGAACAGGGATACCCCACCCAGAACCGGATGAAAAGGGCACAGTCTGTGACTGACGGTGGACACCCGGCGACCGGCGAACCGGGTTTGACTCCGCCCCCACCGGCTACCCGCCCGGTGTGACCTCGACGACTTCACAGCAGGAGCTCTACCGGTTCCTGGAGGACCGCTTCGTATGTGCGCAGGCGTGCGCGGAATGCGCCAGAGCGTGCGCCCTGCGCGCGAGCGCTCTGGACCCGGACGGCACCGACGAACAGGATCGCGTACGGCGTCAGGGCATCATGTGCGCGGAGGTGTGCGACGCCACCTGCCATCTGCTGTCCGAGCAGGGATGCCAGGACGAGATCGGTCTCCGTGTCCAGTTGGAGTGGTGCCGGACGGTCTGCCTGGAGTGCGCCCACGCCTTCGACGGGCGGCCCGGCGCCGAGAAGGGCGCGGCGGCATGCCGGGCGTGCGCGCAGGCCTGCACGGACTTCATCCACACGCTGGGGTGACCGCCATCCTTCGTGGTCCGCCCGCATGGTGAGGCGCGTACGCCAAGGGTGGATCGTGACCCGACGCCGGCCCGGGCGGCGCTGTCCGCGGACGGCCACGCGGATCACCACGTGGGCCTCTGGTCGACGTAGATCATCCGTGTTACGAATAGCCATGCCTGCTAACGAGGGACCCGGGACGCACCGCACCTACGACGCCGTCATCGTCGGCGGCGGCCACAACGGCCTGGTCGCGGCCGCCTATCTGGCCCGGGCCGGCCGGTCCGTGCTGGTGCTGGAGCGGCTGGACCACACCGGCGGCGCGGCCGTCTCGACCCGCCCGTTCGCGGGCGTCGACGCCCGCCTTTCGCGCTACTCCTACCTGGTCAGCCTGCTGCCCCGGAAGATCGTGCGCGACCTCGGCCTCGAGTTCCAGGTCCGCGGCCGCACCGTCTCCTCGTACACCCCCGTCGAACGGAACGGACAGCCGACCGGGCTTCTCGTCGGTGCCGGCGACCGGCGCACCCGGGAGGCCTTCGCCCGACTGACGGGCGGCGAGCGGGAGTACGAGTCCTGGCAGCGCTTCTACGGCATGACCGGCCGGGTCGCCGAGCGCGTCTTCCCGACCCTGACCGAACCGCTGCCCACCCGCGACGAACTGCGCCGCCGCGTCGACGACGAGACCGCCTGGCGGGCGCTGTTCGAGGAGCCCATCGGCGTCGCCGTCGAGGAGAACTTCGCCGACGACCTGGTGCGCGGCGTCGTCCTCACCGACGCGCTCATCGGCACCTTCGCCGACGCCCACGACACCTCCCTGCAACAGAACCGCTGCTTCCTCTACCACGTCATCGGCGGCGGCACCGGCGCCTGGGACGTCCCCGTCGGCGGTATGGGCGCCCTCACCGACGCGCTGGCCGGCGCCGCGCGCGCCGCGGGCGCGGTGATCGCCACCGGGCACGAGGCGATACGCATCGACACCGACGGACGGACCGCCGAGGTGACCTACCGGACGGCCGACGGCGAGGGCGTCGCCGCCGCCCGCCACGTCCTGGTGAACGCCTCACCTCAGGCGCTCGCGGCCCTCACCGGCGACGCCGCCCCGACACCGGCCGAGGGCGCACAGCTGAAGGTCAACATGCTCCTCGAGCGGCTGCCGAGGCTGCGCGACACCTCCGTCGACCCGCGGGAGGCGTTCGCCGGTACCTTCCATATCGCCGAGGGCTACGAGCAGTTGGCCGCCGCCCACGCCCAGGCCGCGTCCGGCGAACTCCCCAGCGCCCCGCCCTCCGAGATCTACTGCCACTCCCTCACCGACCCCACGATCCTCGGCCCGGACCTGGTCGAACGCGGCTACCAGACCCTCACCCTGTTCGGCCTGCACACGCCTGCCCGCCTCTTCGCCGGGGACGACGTGGACCACGACGCCGTACGCGACGACCTCCTGAAGTCGACCGTCGCCCAGCTCGACGCCCACCTCGCCGAACCCCTCGCCGACTGCCTCGCGACCGACGCCGACGGCCGCCCCTGCATCGAGGCGAAGACCCCGCTGGACCTCGAACGCGACCTGCGCCTGCCCGGCGGCAACATCTTCCACCGCGCACTCGCCTGGCCCTACGCTCAGGAGGACACCGGCCGCTGGGGCGTCGAGACCCGGCACGCCAACGTCCTGCTGTGCGGAGCGGGCGCGGTGCGCGGGGGAGGGGTGAGCGGTGTGCCGGGACACAATGCGGCGATGGCGGTCCTGGAACAGGACCGACCGACGGGATGACGGATCATGTCCGATGACGCGTACCGCCGTGTCCGTGACTTCTACGACGAGCTGGCCCCCGACTACCACCGGATCTTCCCCGACTGGGACGTGAGCATGGCCCGCCAGGCCGCCATGCTGGACGCCCTGGTCGGACGGCGGTTGGGCGCGGGGCCGCACCGGATGCTGGACTGCGCCTGCGGCATCGGCACCCAGGCGATCGGGCTCGCCCTCGCCGGACACCGCGTCGTCGGCACCGACCTGAGCGCGGTCGCCGTCACGCGGGCCGCCGCCGAGGCCGCGGCCCGGGGCACCGTGCTCCCGGCCGCGGCGGCGGACATGCGCGCTCTGCCGTTCCGCCCCGCCGCCTTCGACGTGGTGCTGTGCGTCGACAACGCGCTTGCGCACCTGCCCACGGACGAAGACCTCGACGCGGCCCTGCGGGACATGCGACGGGTCCTGCGCGACGACGGCCTGCTGGTCGTCACCGTGCGGGACTACGACGAAGCCCGCCGCACCCGCCCGACCGCGACACTGCCGCAGGTCTCGGACCCCGGCGACGGGCGCGGCCGAGTGATCACCTTCCAGCTCTGGCACTGGCGCGACGACGGCGAGCACTACGACCTCGAACACTTCCAGCTCGTGCCCGACGGGACGGGCTGGGAGGTACGCGTCCGTCGTTCCCCCTACCGGGCCCTCACGCGCGCCCGGTTGACGGACGCGGTGAGCGCCGCCGGATTCGTCGACGTCACCTGGCACGAGCCGCGCAGCAGCGGCTTCTACCAGCCGGTGCTCACCGCGTCGTCCTAGGACCGGCCTGTCTCCCGTATGTGCCCTAGTCGGCCGACGGCTCCCAGCCCACCGCCACGACACGGGCCGCGTCCGCCGGTCGTGCCCCGTCGAACAGGACGGTGTCGCCCGCCTCCACGCGCAGGGCGTCGACGTACGCGCCGCGCCCGACGTAGAGCCGGTCGGTGGTGTACCGCCAGCGCAGGGCCACCTGCCGCCCCGCCGGGAGGGCCGCGGTCAGCCGGTGCCAGACGCGGCCCGACCATCCCGTGGCCGTACCGGCCGGATGGTCCTCGGGAGCGTCGCCGTGGTGGCTGGTGGTGAACGGGACCGGCTGCCAGGTGGCGCCCCCGTCGGCCGTGGACTCCAGGACGAGCACGTCCGACTCGGGCTCGGTGTCCCACCACAGGGAGCACCGCAGCCGGGCGTCCCCGCCGGACGTGTCCAGCGCGGGGAGCGCGAGCATCGCGGTCGTGGCGCTCGCCATCCCCGAGAACCAGGCCGTACGGCCCTGCGCCGGGCGGACCGCCACGGCACGCGCCAGGTTGTTGCCCGCGGCGACCCGGGGAGCGGAACCCGAGCGCCAACTGCGCACGGGGTGGACCGAGTTGCCGAGCAGGACGAGGAAGGAGTCGGTGGTCGGGTCGAGGACCAGCGCGGTGCCGGTGAAGCCCGTGTGGCCCGCCGTGCGCGGGGTGGCCATCGCGCCCATGTACCAGTGTTGGTAGAGCTCGAAGCCGAGACCGTGGTCGTCACCGGGGAAGGCCGTGTTGAAGTTGGTGAACAACAGGTCCACGGACTCGGGCTTGAGGATGCGCGTCCGGTCGTAGACGCCCCGGTTGAGCAGCGTACGGCCGAGGACCGCGAGGTCCCACGCGCGGGAGAACACCCCCGCGTGGCCCGCGACGCCGCCCAGACTGTAGGCGTTCTCGTCGTGCACCTCGCCCCACACCAGCCCCCTGTCCAGCCCGGACCAGGGGCGCCGCGCGTCCTCCGTCGCCGCGATCTTCGGTTTCCAGGAGGCGGGCGGGTTGTAGCGGGTGCGGTGCAGGCCCAGCGGCGCGGTGATCTCGTCGTGGAGGAGGGTGTCCAGGCTGCGTCCCGTGATCCGCTCCAGGACGAGCTGGAGGGAGATCAGGTTGAGATCCGAGTAGAGGTACGTGGTGCCGGGCGGGTTGAGGGGGGCCTGGTCCCAGATGAGCTGGAGCTTCCCCTCGTACGTCGGCGCGTTGTACAGCGGGATCCAGGCGCGGAAACCCGAGGTGTGCGTGAGGAGTTGACGGATCGTGATGTCCTGCTTGCCCGCGGCCGCGAACTCCGGGACGTACGAGGCGACCGTCGCCTCCAGCTCCAGCGCGCCGCGCTCCATCTGCTGCACGGCGAGCAGCGAGGTGAACAGCTTGGAGACGGAGGCGAGGTCGAAGACGGTGTCCTCGGCCATGGGGATCTGCTGATCGGCAGGGAACTCGACGCCCGTGTCGGTCTTTTCGTCGTACGCCGAGTAGCGCACGGCCATGCCGATGGGCTGGTGCAGGGCCACGGTGCCGCCGCGGCCGGCGAGCAGCACGGCGCCTGCGTACCAGGGGTGCTTGGGAGAGGGGGCGAGGAACGCCCGGGCGTCGGTGACGAGTTGATCCAGGTGCGCGGAGAGGAGCCCCGCGCGCTCGGGGGAGCCATGGCTGAGCGTGGGGGCGCCGCCGGTCGCCGGTGCGGCTTCGGCGTGTGCCGCCGAGGGGAGGGACGCAAGTGCCAGCGCGCCGCCCAACGCCACTGTGTGAATGCCCAATTGGCGGCGGGTCAGCCCGTCCGTCGCCGTCCCTCTGTCCGCCGCGCCGTTGGTCATCCTGAGGCCTCCCGCCTGAAAGTATCTTTCGGGGCTTGCCTTGCGCGGTGAAACTTTCCTGTCAGGCGGGGTGCGTGTCAATGGGGATGCGCGAGGTTCACCCCGGTCGGTCCTCGTAGCTCTGGAACCGGTGCGTGTCGAAATAGCGGGCGGTCGAGAAGGGGTGGGCGCGCTCGGTGAGCATGCGATGGACGAACTCGGATGCCGAACCGCCGAACCGGAGCCGTCATGAGGCATCGGCCGGCAGGCCGTCCACGACCGGCGCGGGCCGTTCGGCGACCAGCGCCACACGCCGTACGCCCTCGTCGTCGGACACGGTCCCGGCGCCGATCCACCAACTCCCGTACGCCCAGGCGCGCATGTCCACCACGTGCGGGCCGAAGGGTTCGAGCAGGGCCAGTCCCGTCGTCCCGTCCGCCGACGCGTCGACACACCCACCCATGGCGAGGTTGTGCGGGGAGCCGTACCAGTCACTGATCCCCTCGACGAGATCCGCCAGCGAGACCTCCGGCGACACGGCAAGGCACACATGCCGGGGCGGGTGCCCGGCCACCCCGCACTGCACAGGCCGGCGGCTCCGCGAGACCAACCGTGTCACGGCGGTGCGCAGTTCGTCCCGCCCCATGAGCTTCTTCGCTTCCCGGCGTCGGCGTGCCGCCCTTGCGTCTTCCCTGATCCCTCGGATCTCCCGCCTGATGCGAAAGCCGATGTACCACCACGCCGGGAGCGCCGCGACCGCACTCATCAGCCGGTCCTCGACGGACTGGCCCGCCCCGAAGGTGATCGACCCGTAGAGAGCCGCCCACATCATCGCGAAGCCCAGCAGGCGATTCATGAATCCTCCGATCCCTGGGGAAGATCGGGTCGGTCCTACAGCAGGTCCGGACCCGAACGCCAGTCGTCGGAGCCTTCGGACGAATCGCCCACCGGGCCGCCTTGTCAGCGCTCCGAAACCCTGATCACCTTCAGCGCGGGTGAGGACATGATGTCCTTCTCGCAGAAGCGCGAAGTCACCCACTTCTCCTGGGAGAAGAGACGCGTCTGGTCGCTGTAGTGGGGCGAGTCGGGGTTCGAGGACTGGGAGTACGTCAGCAGCGTGCGGGCGACCGGGCAGGGCGTGCCGTCCCAGCCCACGGCCTGGATGTAGCTGGAGCCGGTCGTCACCTCCCGGTATCCGCCGTGCGCCGCGTCCCACACCGCTTCGACCTTGTTCCACACACCCAGCGATTCCGTGCCGCCGGGAACGGGGATGCGCTGACCGTTTCGCACGACGAACTGGTGCTCTCCGAGGGGGGAGTTCAGCGGGATGTCCGCCGCGCGGAGTTCGGCGACCGCGTCGGCCAGTGCGGTGGTGAAGGCGGGCGTGTCCGTGTTGAGCGTGTTCGGGGTGCCGATCGGGTCGGCCGGCGAGAACGGCACCTTCCACAACTGACTCGCGGGCAGCCTGCGCCACAGCCGGTCGAAGAGCAGCGCGCCCCGACTGTCGGTGTCGGCCCTGTGGTTCCACGACTTGAGCACCGGGCACGCCGCCGACACGTCAACTGTCCGGCCGTCGCTGCCGGTTGCCGTGCCGCCGGGCAGTGCGGCGCATGCAGCGGCCGCGGCGTCGGCGACGAGGTCGCCCGCGGGCACCCGGTTCGCGAACTGCTGCTGTTGCAGATCCCGTACGGTCAGGCCGCCGCGCCGGGCCATCGCCGCCACGTCCTGCAGCGCACCCCGGGTCCGCATCGAGCGTGCCGTGCCGATCGTGCCGAAGACGCGCTCGTAGCCGGTCAGCGGCTGGTCGACGTTGGCCAGCCAGGCGCTGTCGTTGGAGTTCTCCGCGAACGGCGCGTCCTTGAGGACCGGCATCCTCGCCGGGCCGAACATCCCCGGCTGCACGGCATCCGGATCGCTGCCGAGCGCGCAGTCACCGCGCGAGCCGTCCAGGACCGCCAGGCCGGCCGAGGGGTACGTGACCTTGCCGAGGGGAGTGGAGCAGCGCTGGGCCAACTCGTCGGTGATGCGCGGGAGTACCTGCGACTGGGTGAAGAGACTGTGGCCGTTCGCGTCGGCGGCGATGGTGTTCACCCAGGGCAGCCCCTGTGTGCGCCTGAGGGTGTCGAGGATGTCGGCCGTGCTGTGCGCCTTGCCGAAGCCCAGCCCGGAGTCGTAGAGGCGCAGGTTGGTGGCGTTGGGGTCGTTCAGCGCGTACGCCGTCTTGGTCGTCCAGGGCAGCGGTACCGAGGGGCCCAGCGACGTGACGACGGGGCCGTAGCGCGTCCACCACTGGGTGCGGGTCACCGAGGTGCCGTCCTGCGTCGGGATCGTGACCGTGCGCCGCGTCATCCGCTCCGGGGTGCCGTCCACGAGGTACACCGTGGGGTCGGCCGGGTCCAGGCTCAGCTGGTGGAGGCTGAGCGTGACGCCGGTCGCGACGGTGTGGCTCCAGGCCACATGGGCGTTGTGGCCGATGGATATCGTCGGTGAGCCGAGCAGCGAGCCGCCCGTCACGTTCAGTTGTCCGGGGATCGTCTGCTGCGACTGCCAGAAGCGGCGACCGCCCTGCCACGGGTAGTGCGGGTTGCCCAGGAGCAGACCGCGTCCGCCCGCCGTCGTGGCGCCGCTGAAGGCGACCGCGTTGGACCCCATGTCGGCGTCGCCCGCGGCGAACAGGTCGCGGGCGCCCCGTGCCGTCCGCCGAGCGTCCGGCACGGGAGCCGACGGCGCGGAGGCCGTAGGGGGTTGCGCGGTGGCGATGCTGTCCACCGCCCGGCCCTGGCCGCCGAGCACGGCGAGCGCGTAGCCGCGCGCGGCCACGTCCACCTCGCTGACCGGGCGCACCCAGGCGGCGCCCGCGCACGCCGGATCGGTGATCCGGTTTCGGCGCAGCCAGGCGTTGTATCCGGCGGCGAAGCCCCGTACGAGGTCCTTGACCTCCGGTCCGGGACCGGCCGGAGCGGGGGTGGCGAGCAGTTTCTCCACCGTGCCCGCCTCCCGCACCCCGCGGAAGTACAGATCGCTGGTGAGGTTCCTGGTGGCCGAGGACAGCGACCCGTCGGGGGCGGCGTCGGGGCCGAAGTAACGGGACCGTTCCCCGCGCACGGTCACGAAACCGTCGGCCAGCGTGCACACCTGGTCGGCGGCCTGCGCCCAGCCGGTGCCGAAGCCCAGGTCGGCGTAGTCCTTGGCGAGGATGTGCGGAATGCCGTACTCGGTGTAGCGGATGACGGCGGACAGGTCGCCGTGGGACGGATGTTCCTGTCCTCCGTGCTGCGGCCCGGCCGCCGCCGGCAGTGCGGTGGCGGTGAGGAGGGCGACGGCTGTGATCACCAGCCGTCTCAGGGGGATGCGCATCGTGCCTCCCAACGTCAGTGAGGGAAGGAGCGGTTGAGCGTACCAACGGGTATGTGTGGTGGGCCCCGCGGTTCTTGACCCCCGCCGGTCGTGGGCAGAGGATCACGTGTCATGACGCAGGGACACGGCAGCACGGTTGACGGGGTGCTGCGGCGCAGCGCCCGGCGCACTCCGGCACGCATCGCGCTGGAGTACGGCGAACGCGCCTGGACGTACGAGGAACTCGACGACGCCGTCTCCCGCGCGGCGAGCGTGCTTCTGGCCCAGGGACTCACTCCCGGCGACCGGGTCGGCGCCTACGGCCACAACTCCGACGCCTATCTCATCGCCTTCCTCGCCTGCGCCCGCGCGGGACTCGTGCACGTGCCGGTGAACCAGAACCTCACCGGCGACGACCTCGCGTACATCGTCGGCCAGTCGGGCAGCACGCTGGTCCTCGCCGACCCGGCCCTCGCCGGTCGACTGCCGGACGGCGTACGGGTGTTGGCGCTGCGGGACACCGAGGACTCGCTCCTCGCCCGGCTCGCGACGCAGCCGCCGTACGACGGTCCCGAACCGCGCGCCGAGGATCTGGTGCAGCTGCTGTACACGTCGGGCACGACCGCGCTGCCCAAGGGCGCGATGATGACCCATCGGGCCCTGGTGCACGAGTACTTGAGCGCGATCACCGCCCTCGACCTGAGTGCCGGCGACCGGCCCGCGCACGCGCTGCCGCTGTACCACTCCGCCCAGATGCACGTGTTCCTGCTGCCCTACCTCGCGGTCGGCGCGACGAACATCGTCCTCGACGCGCCGGACGGGGACACGCTCTTCGATCTGGTCGAGGCCGGGCGTGTGGACAGCCTGTTCGCGCCGCCCACCGTGTGGATCGGGCTGTCGAACCGGCCCGACTTCACGACGCGGGACCTGAGCGGCCTGCGCAAGGCCTACTACGGAGCGTCGATCATGCCGGTGCCCGTGCTGGAGCGGTTGCGTGCACGGCTGCCCGAGCTGGGCTTCTACAACTGTTTCGGGCAGAGCGAGATCGGCCCCCTGGCGACGGTCCTCGGCCCCGACGAGCACAAGGGCCGGATGGACTCCTGCGGCCGCACCGTGCTGTTCGTGGACGCGCGCGTGGTCGACGAGAGCGGCGCCGACGTGGCCGCCGGCACGCCCGGCGAAATCGTCTACCGCTCACCGCAGTTGTGCGAGGGGTACTGGGACAAGCCCGAGGAGACCGCCGAGGCCTTCCGCGACGGCTGGTTCCACTCCGGCGACCTCGCCGTGCGGGACGCGGACGGCTACCTGACGATCGTCGACCGGGTCAAGGACGTCATCAACTCCGGTGGCGTGCTGGTCGCTTCACGCCAGGTCGAGGATGCCCTGTACACGCACGCGAGCGTCGCCGAGGCCGCCGTGGTCGGCCTGCCCGACGAGCGTTGGATCGAGGCCGTCACGGCGGTCGTCGTCGCCCGCGGGGAGGTCACCGAGGCCGAACTGATCGCCCATGCGCGCGAGAAGCTCGCCCCCTTCAAGGCGCCCAAACGCGTGCTGTTCGTGGACGAGCTGCCGCGCAACGCCAGCGGGAAGATCCTCAAGCGGGAACTGCGGGACCGGTTCAGCGAGTAGGGGGTCAGGAGGTACAGCAGGTTGCCGGCTCGCTAGCGCGGGCGCTGGTCGACGATCCGGCGGATCTTGCCCACCGACCGCTCCAGCGACTCCGGCTCCACGATCTCGACCGTCACCGACAGCCCGATGCCGTCCTTCACACCCGCCGCGATGGCCCGGGCCGCGACCTCCCGTGCCTCGGGCGTGGCACCGGGACGCGCCTCGGCCCGTACGGTCAGGGTGTCCAGGCGCCCCTCCCTGCCGAGGCGCAGCTGGAAGTGCGGAGCCACGCCGGGTGTGCGCAGCACGATCTCCTCGATCTGCGTCGGGAACAGGTTGACCCCGCGCAGGATCACCATGTCGTCGCTGCGGCCGGTGATCTTCTGCATCCGGCGGAAGGTCCGGGCCGTGCCCGGCAGCAACCGGGTCAGATCACGAGTCCGGTAACGGATCACCGGCATGGCCTCCTTCGTGAGGGAGGTGAAGACCAGCTCACCCTCCTCGCCCTCGGGCAGTACCTCGCCCGTGATCGGGTCGACGACCTCGGGGAAGAAGTGGTCCTCCCAGATGTGCAGCCCGTCCTTGGTCTCCACGCACTCCTGGGCGACACCCGGCCCGATCACCTCGGAGAGCCCGTAGATGTCCACGGCGTCGATCGCGAACCGCTCCTCGATCTCGCGCCGCATCTCGTCGGTCCACGGCTCGGCGCCGAAGATGCCGACCCGCAGTGAGGTGCCGCGCGGGTCCACGCCCTGCCGCTCGAACTCGTCGAGCAGCGTGAGCATGTACGACGGGGTGACCATGATGATCCCGGGTTCGAGGTCCTGGATCAGCTGGACCTGCCGGGCCGTCATACCGCCGGACGCGGGGATGACCGTACAGCCCAGTCGCTCGGCCCCGTAGTGTGCGCCGAGACCACCGGTGAACAACCCATAGCCGTACGCCACATGAACCGTGTCGCCGGGCCGTCCGCCCGCCGCGCGGATCGAACGGGCCACCATGTCCGACCACATGGAAAGGTCGTTCTCCGTGTAGCCGACCACTGTGGGGCGTCCGGTGGTGCCACTGGAGGCATGGAGGCGGCGGATCCGCTCACGGGGTACGGCGAACATCCCGTACGGGTAGTTCTCCCGCAGATCGGCCTTGGTGGTGAAGGGGAAGCGGGCCAGATCGCTCAAGGACCGGCAGTCCTCGGGACGGACCCCGGCCTTGTCGAAGGCCGCCCGGTAGAAGGGCACGTTGTCGTAGGCGTGCCGCAGCGAGGTCCGCAACCGCTCCAGCTGCAGCGCCCGCAGCGCCTCCTCGTCGAGCCGCTCGCCCGAGTCCAGCCGTTCCGTCGCGTCCTCCGCCATGGGGCACCTCTCCCTCACCTATCGCATCTATTCGGACGACCGATCATTCGGTCGACCCGCTGGGGATCAGTAATTCAGGCCACCGTGGCCGAGGCAAGGGGTCTACCCGGAATTCTCGCCATGACGTGCCACGCCCCGGGACAACTCCGTTGCGGCCGTGTGCGGAGGGGCCCGATGATCGGCGGCATGCCGATGTTCACCGCGCCCGATGGCACCCGGCTCGCCCACCACGTCCGCGGCGAGAGTGAGCCTCTCGTGGTCCTGCCCGGAGGGCCCATGCAGGCCTCCGCCTACCTCGGTGACCTGGGCGGCCTGACCGCCCACCGCCGCCTGATCCTGCTCGATCTCCGTGGGACCGGCGCCTCCGCGGTGCCGGCGGACGAGGCGACGTACCGCTGCGACCGGATGGTCGAGGACGTGGAGGCGTTGCGGGCCCACATGGGGCTGGAGCACATGGATCTGCTTGCGCACTCGGCGGGCGGGAGTCTGGCGATGCTGTACGCGGCGCGCTATCCGCAGCGCGTACGACGCCTCGTGCTGATCACCGCCAATGCGTCGGCCCTCGGCCTGCGGACCACGGCCGACGACCGCCTGGCCGCGGCCGGGCTGCGGGCGGACGAGCCATGGTTCGCGGAGGGGTTCACGGCGCTGCGGGCGTGGCTGGCGGGGGAGGCCGACTTCGACCCGGCGTTCGCCCCCTTCTTCTACGGCCGCTGGGACGACGTCGCCGCCGCACATCACGCGGCCTCCGAGGAACAGACCAACGAGCAGGCGGCCGACCTCTACTTCTCCGACGGAGCCTTCACGCCGGACGGGACCAGGGCCGCCCTGTCCCGGCTGACCGCCCCGGTCCTCGTCCTCGCGGGCGAACTCGACGGCGGCCCTCGCCCCGACCTCGCCCGGCGCACGGCCGACGCCTTCCCGAACGCCGAGTTCACGGTGCAGCCCGGCGCCGGCCACTACCCGTGGCTGGACGACCCGGAGTGGTTCGTACGCCGAGTCGCCGCGTTTCTCGACGCGACCGCGACCGCGGCCGGTTCGCGGCCGTCGGCGAAGTAGAGGACGCCGACCGGCGGCCACGGCTACCGTCTCCGGGATGGCCACCGACCCGCTCACCGTCAAGACGGACACCCTCACGCTCGCCTACCGCGTCTGGGGCCCGGAGGGTGCCCCGCCCGTCGTCCTGCTGCACTGCCGGGGCGCCGACGGCGCGGACTGGACGAAGATCGCCGAGCGGCTGGCCGCGCCGCCCGGCCCGCGCCGGGTGTACGCCCCGGACCTGCGCGGCCACGGGCGCAGTGACTGGCCGCGCGGCGAGCCCGGCGCGTACACGCACGAGGCGATGCGGGACGACGTCCGCGCCTTCCTCGCCGCCCTCGGCATCGACCGCACGGACGTCGTGGGGCATTCGCTCGGCGGGGTGGTCGCGTATCTGCTCGCGCAGCGGCACCCGGGCGTCGTACGACGTCTCGTGCTGGAGGACGTGCCCGCGCCCCTGCCGCTCGATCCGCCTCGGCCGCCCGCCGAACGGCCCGACAAGGAGCTGCCGTTCGACTGGGAGATGGTGCGGGCCACCGACGAGCAGCGCAACGCCTCCGATCCTGTGTGGTGGGACCACATGGACCGGATCACCATGCCCACGCTGCTGATAGGCGGCGGTCCCGCCAGTCTCATCCCGCAGGACCTGGTCACCGCGCTGGCCCGACGGATCCCCGACGCCCGTCTGGTGACCGTCGACGCCGGGCATCGTGTGCACGAGAGGCGGCCGGAGGAGTTCCTCGCCGTGGTGGAGCCGTTCCTGCGGCGGTGACGATTGACGGGTCCGATCGGCCCAACTCCGGAAAGGTCCCTTTCAGGTGGCCTGTTGGCCGTCGGGAGCGCTCGCTAGGCTGGCCGCGGACGACGAATCGGGAGGAGCACGGACGTGGCCGAGAGCACCACCCAGCAGAAGCCGGTCCTGGGCTGGGACAAGCCGCAACTGGACCTCAGCGGGGCCGAGTGGCAGTCCAGCAGCCGAGGCCTTGGGGATGTCCAGATCGCCTTTGTCGAGGGATTCATCGCGATGCGCAACAGCGGCCGCCCGGAGAGCCCTTCCCTGATCTTCACCCCCGCGGAGTGGGGCGCGTTCGTGTCCGGGGCGAGGGAAGGGGAGTTCGACCTGACCTGAGCGCGGTGCGGCTCCGCGGGACCGCCAGGCAGGTGTGGGCAGTCACCGCCGAACAGGGGCACGCACACCCCGTGGGGCGTACGCTAAGGTGCCTGACAGTCACGGTATGCGCCCCCTCTCCGTGCGGGTGCACCACCGTGACGGGGGGTGCACCATGGGGCAGCGGACCGTACGGAGCCGTAAGACTCTCATCGAGCGCGAGAGTGAACTCGCCGCCGTCGACGAGGCGTTGAGCGAACTCACCGGCCTGCGTGCGGACGGAGCCGAAGCGGCCGAGCGACCGCGCGGTGCCCTGCTCGCCTTCGCGGGCCGTGCCGGGATAGGCAAGACGACGCTGCTCGCCGAGGTGCGCCGCCGCGCCGCCGCCCAGGGCTGCACCGTGCTGTCCGCCCGTGGCGGCGACCAGGAGCAGCGCGTGGCCTTCCACGTCGCCCGCCAGCTTCTCCAGCCCCGGCTCGCGGGCGTCCCGGAGCCCGAACTGAGGTCCTCCCTGGGCAGTTGGTACGACATCGTCGGCCCCGCCCTCGGCCTGTGCGCCCCCGTCGGCGGCGCGCCGCCCGACCAGGAGGGCCTGCGCGACGGCCTCGACTGGGTCCTCACCCACCTCGCCCTACGCCGTGCCCCCATGGTCCTCGTCCTGGACGACGCCCACTGGGGCGACCCCGAATCCCTGCGCTGGCTGGCCGCGTTCGCGTCCCGCGCCGAGGAACTCCCGCTGCTGATCGTCGTCGCCTACCGGCCCGACGAACTCCCCGACCACGCCGAGTCGTTGCGCGGGCTGCCCGGACGCGCGGGTGGACGGCCCCTCGACCTCGAGCCGCTCAGCGCCGCCGCCGTCGCCCGCCTCGTACGCGAGGCCCTGGGGACGCATGCCGATGACGCCTTCTGCCATGAGTGCTGGGCCGTCACCGCAGGCAACCCCTTCGAGACCGTCGAACTGATCGCCAAGGTGCGCGACCGCGCACTCACCCCGAACGAGGACGGCGCGCACCTCCTGCGCGACCTCGCCGCCGCCGTCAAGGGCAGCGGCCTGAGCGCCCGCCTCGAACGGCTCGGCCCCTCCACCGTCCGCTTCGCCTGGGCGTGCGCCGTCCTCGGCACCGAGATCCTCCCGTCGCTCGCCGCCGCCGTCGCCGGGCTCGGCCACGAGGCGGCGGCCGACGCCGTCGACGCGCTGCGCGGCGCTCGTGTCCTCACGGGTTCCGAGACGCTCGAGTTCGTCCACCCACTCATCGCCACCGCCGTCTACCGGGCCATACCACCCGGATTCCGCGTCGCCCTGCACGGTCAGGCCGCCTGGTGCGTCGTCGACACAGGACACGGCGCCGCGGCCGCCGCCCGCCATCTCCTGGAGACCCACCCCGAAGGCGATCCCTGGGCCGTGCAGCAACTGCGCGCCGCCGCGGGTGAGACCCTGCGGGCCGGGGCACCCGACGCCGCCCGCCGCTACCTCGCCCGTGCCCTGCGCGAACCACCTCCCGCCGAGGAACGGGCCGCCGTCCTGTACGAGCTGGGCTCCGCCTCGCTGCTCACCGAACCGGCCACCACCGTCAACCATCTGCGCGCCGCGCTCGAAGAGCCGATCGCCGACGCCGCGTTGCGTCACCACATCGTCTACCGCCTCTCCCAGGTCCTCGCCCACAGCGACCGCCTCGGCGAGGCCTCCGACACCCTCGCCCGCGAGACCCGCACGACCGGCGACGCCCGGGTCAGACTGCGCATGGTCGCCGAGCAGTTCATGTGGGACGCCTTCCGCGCGGACGAACCCGACCATCCCTCCCGCTCCCGCCGCCTCACCCGGCTCGCCGACCGCCTCAAGGGCCGCGACCTCACCGAGCGGTATGTGATCGGACTGCGCACCTGGGACGCGATCCTGCGCGGCGAACCGGCCCCCGTCGCCCTGCACCACGCCGAACGCGCCCTCGCCGGCGGCCTCGGCTGGGCCGAGCCCGACCGCGGCTTCGAGGTGCCCGTCCTGGTGGCGCTCGCCTTCATGTACGCCGACCGGCCGGGCCGTACCGAGGAACTCTTCGCCGCCGGGATCGCCGACTTCGAGCGCCAGGGCTGGCGGGGCGCCCACCTCTCCTTCGGATACACCCTGCTCGCCTACCTCCGCTACCGGCGGGGCCGGCTCGCCGAGGCGGAGGACTTCGTCCGCTCCGGGCTCCGCCTCGCCCAGCGCGTCGGCCCTGGCACCCCCGCGCACTGGTACGCCGTCGGCATCCTGATCGAGGTCCTGCTGGCCCGTGGCCGGGTGGCGGAGGCCGCGCAGACCGCCGACCACTACCGGTTCGGGGAGCCCTTCCCCGCAGCCGTCGTCTTCCCCGACGCCCAGACCGTCCATGGCGAACTGCTCCTCGCCCGCGGCCTCACCGAGGACGCGGCGGCCGAGCTCGCGGCCGCCGGACGCCGCCTCGAGCCGCGCGGCATCCGCAACCCCGCCTGGTGCCCCTGGCAGCTCCATCTGGCCCGTGCCGAGAGCCACGACAGCCCCGAACGCGCCCTGAACACCGCCCTCGACGCGGTGAGCCGCGCCCGCCAGTTCGGTGCCCCGTCCGCGATCGGCCAGGCGCTGCGTACGGCGGCCGAGGTGTCCTCGGGCTCCGCCCGGATCAAGTACCTGGAGGAGTCCGTCACCCACCTGGAGCGATCCCCGGCCGCCTACGAGCTCGCCTGCGCACTGGTCGCCCTCGGCACCGAACTGCGTCGCTCGGGACGCACCAAAGAGGCCGCCGAATACCTCTACCGGGGCCTCGACACGGCCGTCCTGTGCGGTGCCGACGGCCTCGTCTCGCAGGCCCGCGACGAGCTCGCCGTCGCCGGGCTGCGCCCGCGCCGCCTGCACAGTACGGAGACCGACACCCTCACCGGCCGCGAACGCGCCGCCGCCGTCCTCGCCGCTCGCGACCGCACCGAGGCCGAGATCGCCGAGGAACTCCACACCGACGGGCAGGCCGTGGTGCGACTGCTCTCGGCCGTGTACCGAAAGCTGGGGACCGACCGAACGGGGCTGGCGGCGGCCCTGGGTGGAGGCTAGGAGCCACCCCTGCCGAGAGGGCGTCCGCGCGTCGCCGATCACGCCCGGGCACGTACCATGGCCGCATGTCGTTCCTCCGCCGCCGCAGCGCCACCCCCGCCGGGCCAGACTTCGACGTCCTGGCCATGGACCCGGGCGACTGGCCCGGCAATCTGGGCGCGGGCCTGCTGCCCGCCCCCGACGGCACCTGCCAGGGCGTCTTCCTGCGCTACGACCTGTTCGGCGGCCGCGGCCCCGCCATGATCATCGGCAATCTGCCGGAGGGCTCCCCCGCCCGCGACGTGGCCGAGGGAGAGATCCCCTTCGAGGTGGCCCAGCTGCTGATGGCGCTGGACAACGACGAGGAGGTGACCGTCACCGGCGTCGAGGACATGCCGGTGCTCCAGGGCGACAACCTGCTGATCGTGCGGCGCCTGAAGCTCTCCGAGAGCCGGATCTCCTGCGTGCAGTTCGACCGCAGCGACGGCGTCCTGGTCACGATCGCCGCCTGGGACCGGCCCATCACCGACGACCTGTACGCCCTGCTGAAGCCGCTCCCGGCGGAGCTTTTCCAGCAGGGCTGACGCCAGGGACACCGGCTATCCGACCGCCGGCTCCACCTTCACGTCGGCGGCCCGGACGAACTCCACCCGGTGGCCGTACTGGATCTCGTAGTACAGGTCCTTGCCGACCACGACCCGGTGCGAGTCGGTGGTGTAGGTGACCGCGTAGTAGTACTCACCGGGCACCTCGTCACCGACCACGTACTTCTGGTTCGCCGGCAGCTTGTACGGCAGCGGTGACACCGACTGCGCGGGTACCCCCGCCGGGTACGCCGCCTTCTCCGGGTACGCGCGGCCGTACACCGGGACGCTCGCCAGACCGTCCTTGGGCGTCACGACGAAGCCGGAGGCCGGGACCGCCGTCGGCTGCTCCTCCGGGTTCTGGAACCAGGCCTTCTGCCCGAGGTACCAGATGGCCGTCCAGTCGCCCCAGCGGTCGGCGACCGCGTACTGCTGGCCGGTGGAGACCCGCGAGGACAGGTCGTTCACATCGATGGTGGGCGCCTTCCCCCGGCCGACGTCCTTGATCAGGGGCGAGTTCGTGTCGTGGTCGGAGTACAGCCGCACCTCGCTGGAGCCGTGCGGCGCACACGGCTCACCCGCCTTGGTGCAGCCCGTGTACGAGGGCTGGTTCACCTCGTAGTCCGGCAGGATCGTGACCAGGCCGCTCGTCTTGTGCGCGGTGCGCGTGAAGGGGTGGCCCAGCAGCTCGAAGTAGTGCCGCCAGTCCCAGTACGGGCCGGGGTCGGTGTGCATGCCCGGGATCGTCGACGTGGTCGGGCCGGGCACGGTGTCGTGGCCGAGGATGTGCTGCCGGTCCAGCGGGATGTCGTACTCGGTGGCGAGGTACTTCACCAGTTTGGCCGACGACCGGTACATCGCCTCCGTGTACCAGGCGTCCGGGGACGCGAGGAAGCCCTCGTGCTCGATGCCGACCGACTTGGCGTTGACGTACCAGTTGCCGGCGTGCCAGGCCACGTCGTTCGTCTTGACGTGCTGGGCGATCAGACCGTCCGTGGAGCGGATGGTGTAGTTCCACGACACATAGGTCGGGTCCTTGATCAGGTTGAGGACGCCGTCCCAGGCACCCTCCGTGTCGTGGATGACGATGTACTTGATGCTCTGCGACGCCGGCCGGTCACCGAGGTCGTGGTTGCCGTAGTCGTTGTCCCCGAACTCCTCGTACGGCGCCGGAATCCACTCGCAGGACACCGACGTGGGGCACTCGGTGCCGTCCGCGCTGCGGTTGCGCAGGCCCGCCCGCTGCAACTGCGCGGTGTTCGCGGACAGGTCCGGCCGGGCGGCCAGCGTGACCCGCTGTGCCGCGTCCGTCGTGCGCTCCTCGCCGGTGCGCAGCACGTCGTACACGTCGTTCGCGTACGACGCCGCGGTCGCCGCGTCGTCGGCGCCCGAGAAGCGGGCCACCGCGCCGTACCAGTCCGCCGGGTCGGCGCTGAGCGGCTCGCCCAGATCCCGCTGGGCGGCGGCGAGCAGCGCGGCCCCGCCGGCCACGTTCGCCGCCGGGTCGGTACGCAGCTCCCCGGCCGGAATACCGGTCAGCTCGGCCGCCTTCGGCAGGGTCTCCAGGCGGGCCGGCAGCGCTGACTCGGCCGGCGTCTTCGTGTCGGGGAGCAGGGCGGCACGCGCGTCGTCGCCGCGAGCGTCCTCGGTGCCCTCACTGTGGTGCGGCACCGAGGCGAGCGCGGTGTGCGCGTCGGTCAGGTGCATCGGGCCGTAGCCGCCGGCCACGCTGGGTGCTCCGGCGTGCGTGTCCCAGCGGGACTGGAGGTAGGAGACGGCCAGCAGGACGCTCTGCGGTACGTGGTACTCGGTGGACGCGGTGGCGAACGCGCGCTGCAGGGCACCGGCGGAGTCGGTGGCAGGGTCGGCGGCACCCTGGGACGGGGCCGCGCCCAGCAGCGGGAGCAGCAGCGCCGCGGCAGCGACGGCACCCGCCGCCTTCCGCGTGTGTCTGTTACCGGGGGCAGACGTGGGGTCGGTGGCGGATCCTCGCAATGCGGCCTCCTGGGGCGATCGAGCGCGTCGGGGCGTGCGGGGCTGAGCGTGGCACAGTGGTACCTGCTTGCCGACGATCCGTCAATCATGCCCAGGGAAAGGCGATTTCCCACGTCAAGGCGGGGTTACGGGAGTTTCGTGCCGGAGGCGCGCGGGCCTGCGGGGCGTCAGTGGCGTACACCAATGGTCCGACGGGGACGGCGTAGCTATGGAGGGCCTGCACATATAGGCCGTCGGCACATGGACCGTAGGCACATAGGCCGTCAGCACATGGACCGTAGACACGTAGGCCATGAACACACGGGCCATGAACACACGGGCCATGAACACGTGGGCCGTGGACACATGGGCCTGCATACGAAGATCCGCGGTGCGCCGCCGCCATGGCGCACCGCGGATCGCTCCTCCCGTTCAGCGCGTCCCGACCGCCGCGCGCACGGCCCTGCGGGCCAGTTGGCAGTCGTCGTGCAGCCGCCTGAGCAGCAGCCGTTGTTCCTCGCCGGACGGAGCGGCACCCGGCTGCGCCCCTTCCGGTGCCGCCGCGGTCGCGTCGCGCATCGAGCGCTGTACGGCCGTCTCGTACCTACGGATCTCACGGGTGAGTACGAGCATCAGGTTCACCAGGAAGCCGTCCCGCGAGGCGGGCCCGGCCGACTGGGCGATCTGGCTGATCTGCCGCCGCGCCACGGGGGCGTCCCCGATGACCGACCACAGGGTCGCCAGGTCGTACCCCGGCAGGTACCAGCCCGCGTGCTCCCAGTCCACCAGCACTGGACCGGCCGGCGAGAGCAGGATGTTCGACAGAAGCGCGTCCCCGTGGCAGAACTGGCCCGTCCCCTGGCGCCCCGCCGCGTGCGCGATGCCGTGCAGCAGCTTCTGCAGGTCGCCCAGGTCCCGGTCGGTGAGCAGCCCCAGCTCGTGGTACCGGGCGATGCGGGCCGCGTAGTCCAGCGGCGCGTCGAACGTGCCCGCCGGAGGCCGCCACGCGTTCAGCCTGCACACCGCGCCGAGCGCCGCCCGGATGTCCGCGCGCGGCGGAGCCTCCACCGGGTGCCGCTGGCGTGCCGCCACCCGGCCCGGCATGCGCTCGATGACCAGGGTGCAGTTGTCCGGGTCCGCCGCGATCAGCCTCGGCACCCGGATCGGCGGCCGGTGCCGCACGAACGAACGGTATGCGGCTATTTCGTGGCGGATCCGCTCCGCCCAGGCGGGGGAGTGGTCCAGTAGACACTTGGCGACGGCGGTGCTGCGCCCCGTCGTTCCGACGAGGAGCACGGCCCGTCCGCTCCGGCGCAGCACCTGCACCGGAGTGAACTCCGGACAGATCCGGTGCACCGCGGCGATCGCCGTGCGCAGCTGCGCGCCCTGGGGGCCGGACAAGTCGAGTCTCCCGCTGAGCGGTTGGGTACCGAGCCCCGCGGGACCCGGCGGTCGGCCCGGCCGCATGGGGCCTCCCAGGCGCGCGGGCTCGAGATAGGGGCCGCTGCCCGCCGGACGGGGTCTTGGCGGCCGCGGCGGGGCGGACACGGAGGACGATGCTGCGTACATGGGTGATACAGATCCCTTCGTGTGCCTGCGGTGCCTGCCTTCGGTGCTCGTGTGCCCCAACCCGGCCCGGACGTCCGGGTGCACCCTGGGGAATGTCCCTCGGCGACCGGGTCGGGGTGGCGCGTTCCTACCTGACACCAGTCGCCCAGTGGCACACCATCTGGCGCACCCTGGCGAACCATGGCGAATAGTCGCCCGGCAACCCGCACCGGGCTACTGTCAACTCAGCCGAGAACCTGGGGGCTTGACGTGAACGGACAACCCAACACCCGGCTCGCGGACCTGTTCGGCCTGGCCGGCTGGTCCAAAGGCGAACTCGCACGGTTGGTCAACCGGCAGGCGGCGGCCATGGGCCACCCCCAACTGGCGACCGACACCTCGCGGGTGCGGCGGTGGATCGACATGGGAGAGATCCCGCGCGATCCGGTGCCGCGGGTGCTGGCGGCCCTGTTCACCGAGCGTCTCGGCCGTGTCGTGACCATCGAGGACCTCGGTCTGGTGCGGCACGGGCGTACAGGGAAGCGGACCGACGACGGGAAAGTGGAACATCCCGACGGCGTGCCGTGGGCGCCCGAACGGACTGCCGAGGTCCTCACCGAATTCACGGGAATGGACCTCATGCTCAACCGACGCGGCTTGGTGGGCGCGGGTGCCGCGCTCGCCACGGGATCCACACTCAGCAGCGCCATGTACGACTGGCTGCACACCGACCCTGCCCTGAAGGCCGACGCCCCTGCTTCCGACGATCCCCTGCACGCCGACCCCGCTGGGTTCGACCGCTATGAGGCCGCCCCCATCGGGTCGCAGGAGATCGAGGAACTGGAGTGCTCGGTCGAGGTGTTCCGAGCCTGGGACGCCGCCCGCGGTGGCGGGCTGCAACGCAAGGCGGTGGTGGGCCAGCTCAACGAAGTGGGCGGCATGCTCGCCTACCGACACCCCGACCATCTGCAGCGGCGCCTGTGGGGCGTCGCCGCCAACCTCGCCGTTCTCGCGGGCTGGATGTCGCACGACGTCGGCCTGGAGCCCACGGCCCAGAAGTACTTCGTCATCGCCGCCCACTCGGCCCGTGAGGGCGGTGACCGGCCCCGCGCCGGGGAGGCGCTCTCCAGAGCGGCTCGCCAGATGGTGCACCTCGGCCGGCCCGACGACGCACTCGACCTGATGAAGCTCGCCAAGTCCGGCTCCGGCGACCAAGTGCTGCCGCGTACCCAGGCGATGCTCTACACCATCGAGGCCTGGGCACAGGCGTCGATGGGCAAGGGGCAGGCGATGCGCCGCACCCTCGGCCAGGCGGAGGACCTCTTCGTCTCCGACAAGGGCGACGTGCCGCCGCCGAGTTGGATGCAGACGTTCAAGGAGGAGGATCTGTACGGCATGCAGGCCCTGGCCTACCGCACGCTGGCCGAGCACGATCCGGGCGCGGCCGTGCACGCCCAGCACTACGCGCAGAAGGCCCTGGCCCTGCGGAACGACGGCCGCCAGCGATCGAAGATCTTCGACTACCTGTCCATGGCATCCGCCTGCTTCATCGCGGACGATCCCGAACAGGCGGACCGGTACGCTCGCTTGGCCCTGATGTCGATGGGATCGAACTCGTCCCACCGCACCTGGGACCGGCTGCGAGAGATGTACCGCCTCACCGCCGAGTACGCCGGCTACCCGAAGATCCACGACCTGCGAGAGGAGATCAAGCTTGTGCTCCCGAAGGCCAAGGACGCGGGCGGCCACGGCAACAGCGCACCGGCATAGGGACTTGTGAAGACTGCGCCTACCGGCTCACCTTGGCGACGAGCACGCAGGCGTCGTCCTCGCGAGCGATCCCGCTGAGCTCCTCCACCACCGTCCGCATGCAGTCCTGTGCGGGACGCGTCGCGTCGAAGCGCGGGGCCAGGCCGAGGAGACGGTGCACGCCGTCCGCACCGTCATGGCCGGGCGCCAGCCCTTCGGTGTGCAGCATGAGCAAGTCGCCGGGCTCGAGAGTCACTTCGGCCTGACCGTAGGCGGCTCCCGAGGCCGTGCCGAGCAGGACGCCGTCCGGTGCGTCCAGCAGGTGCCCCGTCCCGTCGCGGAACAGCAGCGGGGCGGGGTGTCCTACATGCGCCCACACCAGGGTGTGGGTCGCCGGCCGGTAACGGCAGCAGAGGGCGCTGCCCAGGACCGGCTGCACGGTGGCCTCGACGCCGGTCTCCAGGGGCGGTTGCGCGAGGGTGTCCAGTAACTGGTTGAGCCACGCCAGCAACTGCCCGGGCCCGGTGCCCGCCATCGCCATGCCGCGCAGGGCGCCCAGCAGCATCGTCGTACCCGACGTGACAGCGGTGTCGTGTCCGGTGAGGCTGCCGACGCTCAGCAGCATGTCACCGTCGGGCAGTTCGAGCGCGTCGTACCAGCCGCCACCGATCGGCGCGGTCGTCACCGCGGTCAGGTGACGGGCGGCGAGGTCCAGGGAACGCGCCCCTTGGTGCCCTTGGTGTTCGGGGCCGGCCGGCTGCGCCGCGAACCGGTGCCCGGTCCGGGTCCGCTGCCGATGACGCTGCAGCGAGTCATGGGTCTCGCGCACCGTCCGCTGGCTGCGGCGCAGGTCGCTCACGTCCCGCAGCACGGCCCACATCGACGCGGTGCTGCCGTCGGCGTCGAGCACGGGCTCGCCCATCATGTGCACGGTCCGTACGGAGCCGTCGGGCCACAGGATGCGGAACTCCCCGTCGATCGGCTTGGCGTCGACGAGGCACTCCGTCACCATCGCCGTGAGCGTCGGACGGTCCTCCTCGTCGACCAGGGAGGGCAGTTCGTCGAGGGTGAGCGCGGGCGTGGCCGGGGAACGCCCGAGGATCTGGTAGAGCTCCTCGGACCAACTGGCCGCGTCCGTCAGCAGATTCCACTCTGCACTGCCGACCCGGCTCAGCAGCGTGCTGTCCGTGGACTGGGGCGCCGGCTCCTGCGGTGCGGACGGCACGCTCGGCGGACCGTCGCGCAGCTGAGCCAAGTGAGCGGCCAGGTCGTTTAGTTGGTGCAGCGCCAGGTCGTACAGCGCACGCTGCCAGCGCTCCCGCGGGCCCGAACCTTCGCTCCTGGAGTCCCGCCGTACGGCATCCACGTCGCCCCTGAGCCGCCGCGTCTGCGATATGAGCGCCTCGACCGAGCCGCGCCCCGGCGGCTGAGCGGAGGGGCGGTCCGCAGAGAGATGGGACGGCATGTCGCACTCCGATGGGGGACGGTTCGGTCAAGGAGGACGGGGGGCCGTTACGACTGTTGCACAGCGGGCGACGCCCTGTAAGGGATTTGGCAACACACGATACGGTGGTGCTTTTGGCATATGCCAGAGTCTTCAAGGCGTGGTTGCGGGGCACGAATGCGGTATGCGGCGGATGGGGTAAGTCGTAGGCCGCGTACGCGAGTTGACCGACTGGCGGGGTGCTCGGAGTGGCCCCCAGTCGGGCGTTCGATGCACATTCGTTCGAGGCGTTGACGATCGGCGTAGGGCGGCCCTGGAGCCGCCGGCGAGCCGGCGATGGTTCGGTGGCGTACAGGGGCGGGGCGATGCCGGGGATGCGGTATCCGGGCTAACGGGGCCGAGGCCTCGCTCGCTCGTGCCACCCCGGCGGGTGAGAATCGGCACGCGTCGTGGGAGGAGGTGGTCGCGGGAGGAGGTGGTTGCGTTGGCCCGGCTGGACGTCGACGGGGGAGACCTGGTCGTGCGTCTGGGCTGGGCGGAGCGGTTCCTTGCGCGGCGGCGCGAGGTACGCGTGCCGCTGTCGGCCGTACGCGAGGTGAGGGTCGAGCCCGACTGGTGGCGCGGGCTGCGCGGGCTGCCGCGGTCCGCCCGATGGCTTCCCGACCGCTTCTGCGTGGGGGAGTGGCGGCATCCCGGCGGGCGGGACTTCGTCGCCGTGCGTGAACACGGGCCCGTGGTGGTGGTCGACCTGAAGCCGTCAGCGACCTTCGCGCGCGTCACCCTCTCCGCGTCCGACCCGGAGAGCGTCGTACGGGTCATCCGACTTCCTGCGTAGGCGTGTTGGGCTGCCGGCTTCATCAACCCCCTATGACATCCACGGCATTTACATGTGTTCGACGTGTTCGACGTATCGATCAAGGGGGACTTGCTATGGTGCTACTTGCCGGTAGCAAACGGAGAGCGGGGGGCACCGGCAGTCGTCGCCCGACCGGCGACGTCCATGACGACGCCTTCCATGACGGGGGATCGAGGCGAACGACCCGGCAAGGGGGCCGGGTCGGTCACGGCTTCCGTGCAGGCGCGCGACGCTGCCCTCGAACTCCGGTTTCTCGTCCACCCATGCAGACAGGTGAGACTCGACCCATGGCACGTTCCCTGGTTGATTTACTGACCGAGCACGCCGCGCACCATCCTGGCCGCACTGCCTACCGCTACCTCGTCACGGGCGACAGTGACGGAGAGGTGCGGAACCTCACGTACGGGCGTCTCGCCGAGCGGTCCCGGGCCGTCGCCGCCTGGCTGCAGGAGCGTGGACCGGCCGGGTCGCGCGCCGTGCTGCTCTATCCGCCCGGCCTCGAGTTCGTCTGCGGCTACCTGGGCTGTCTGTCGGCCGGAGTCGTCGCCGTACCGGGTGTGCCGCCGCAGGGCCGGGCGCGGAACCACCGCGCCCTGACCCGGATGCAGCGCCTGATCGCCGACGCGGACGCACAGGTGATCCTGGGCGGCCGCGAGGAGATCGCCGCCCTGGACGCCGTCGCGGAGCACCTGCCCGGACTGGACGGGATCGCCCGTGTCGCCACCGAGGACATCCCCGACGAGGCGGCCTCCGCCTGGCGTGAACCCGACCTGACCGCCGACTCGATCGCCTTCCTCCAGTACACCTCCGGCTCCACGTCCGCCCCGCGCGGCGTGATGGTGACCCACGGGAACCTGCTGGACAACCAGCGGATCATCACGGAGCGGCTGGGCCACACCCCGGACGCGATCGCGGAGCACGACCACGAGATGTTCGTCAGCTGGCTGCCCGCGTACCACGACATGGGCCTCATCGGCCCGACCCTCAACACGCTCCATCTCGGTGCCACCGCCACCCTGTTCTCGCCGCTGCACTTCCTCGAGCGGCCCGCGCGCTGGCCGACCGCCGTCAGCCGCTACCGCCCGCACACCAGCGGCGGCCCCAACTTCGCGTACGAGCTGTGTCTGAGGCACGCCACCCCGGAACTGCTCGACCGACTCGACCTGAGCAGCTGGAAGGTCGCCTTCAACGGCGCCGAACCGGTACGCCCCGCCACCCTGCGGCGCTTCGCGGAGACCTTCGGGGAGGCCGGCTTCCGCCGCGCGGCCCTCTACCCCTGCTACGGCCTGGCCGAGGCCACCCTGATGGTCACCGGCGGCTCGGTGGGCACCCCGCCGACCCTGCTGGCGGCCGCCGAGGACACTCCGCACGCGGGCGAGTCGGACGCGGCGGCCGTCAGCTGCGGCAGGCCCGCCACCGGATTGACCGTCGTCATCGCCGACCCCGAGCGGCAGGAGGAGCTGTCCGAGGGTGAGGTCGGGGAGATCTGGGTCGCGGGCGCGAGCGTGGCCAAGGGCTACTGGCGCAACGCCCTCGCCACCCGCGAGACCTTCCGCGCCACCCTCCCCGGCCACGACAGCCGCTTCCTGCGCACCGGTGACCTCGGATTCTTGCGCGGCGGCGAGCTCTTCGTCACCGGTCGCCTGAAGGACCTGATCGTCATCGACGGTCGCAACCACTACCCGCAGGACCTGGAGCTCTCGGCCGAGCTGTCCCATCCGGCACTGCGGCCCGGCTGCACCGCCGCGTTCGCGGTGAACGGCGGAGCGGACGGAGCGGACGGTGACGTGCGCGACGTGGGGCACGGTGGCGTCGGGGGCGAACAGCCTGTCGTCGTCGCCGAGGTGGCCGCGGAGAGCGGGGGCGAGTCCGAGAAGATCATCGATCTGATCCGCGCCATGATCGGTGAGGCGCACGGCCTGGCAGTCCGTGACGTCGTGCTGGTCCACTCCGGCACCATCCCCAAGACCTCCAGCGGGAAGATCCAGCGCCGCGCCACCCGGGCGGCGTACCTCGACGGCACCCTCGTCGCCCTCGCGCCCCTCGCCGTGACCGGCGCATCCGCATCCGGATGACCCGCTCTCCCTCGACGCACACCTGCGCGTCGGCGGCTCACGGCCGGCCGTAGCTCACTTCCACAGGCCTTTGCGCCGTACGGCCGTTGTCCCATGCCCGCGCCGTACGACCGTTGCCCCGCCGCCCGTCCGTCGTGCCGAGGTCACCCCTCCCGTGCGCGTCGCCTTCGCCGCGGTACCGCGAGCGGCCGTACCGCATCCGACTCAGCCCGAGTTCCCGAGGACACCTCCCCACATGCCTGCGAACGAGTCCCCGAAGCAGTCCCACGAGCCGTCCCCGACGACCTCCGAGGGCTTACGGGCCTGGCTGGCGGCTGCCGTCGCCGACGCGGCCGGGGTCGAGGTGGCGGCCGTCGACGAGGAGCGGCCGATCGCCGAATACGGCATCGGATCACGCCAGTTGGTGGCGCTGGGTGCCCAACTCTCCGAGCGGACCGGCGTGGCCCTGGAACCGGCCCTGCTCTTCGACCACCCTACGATCGCGGCGATTGCCGAGGCGGCCCTGGCGGTCCAACGGCCTGCCACCGCACCGGCGTTGCCGCATCCGACACCGGAACGGGCGGTCGTGCAGGAGACGGGCGACGGCGTGGCGATCGTCTCCATGGCCTGTCGGTTTCCCGGCGGTGCCGACACCCCCGACGCACTGTGGCGGCTGCTGGACGCGGGCCAGGACGTCATCTCCGAGGTTCCCGCGGGCCGTTGGGCAGTCGACGGGCTCCACGATCCCGATCCCGACGCGACGGGCAAGTCCTACACCCTGCGCGGCGGCTTCCTCGACGGCATCGACCGCTTCGACGCCCCCTTCTTCGGGATCTCCCCGCGCGAGGCCGCGGCCATGGACCCGCAGCAGCGGCTCCTGCTGCACACCGCATGGGAGACGTTCGAGCGCGCCGGAATCGTCCCGAGGACGTTGCACGGCAGCTCCACGGGCGTCTACATCGGCCTGTACGACAGCGGATACCTGGCCTCGGCCCCGCTCGGCCAGCTCGACGGGCATGTCGGCACCGGTTCGGCGTCCAGCGTTGCCTCCGGGCGCATCGCGTACACCCTCGGCCTGCACGGCCCGGCGGTGACCGTCGACACCGCATGCTCGTCCTCGCTCGTCGCGTTGCATCTGGCGGCGCGGGCGCTGGCGAGCGGCGAGTGCGACCTCGCGTTGGCGGGAGGCGCGTCCCTGCTCGTGACGCCGCGCGGGCACGTCGAGTTCAGCCGACTGCGCGCGCTGTCCCCGTCCGGGCGCTGCAGTCCCTTCTCGGCCGACGCGGACGGTGTCGTCTGGGCCGAGGGATGCGGCCTCCTCCTGCTCAAGCGCCTGAGCGACGCACGGCGCGACGGCGATCGGATCCTCGCCGTCGTCAAGGGCTCGGCGATCAACCAGGACGGCCGCAGCCAGGGCCTCAGCGCTCCCAGCGGCCCGGCTCAGCAACGGGTGGTGCGCGCGGCCCTGGACGCCGCGGGGCTGACACCGGACGACCTCGACTACGTCGAGGCGCACGGCACGGGCACCCCTCTCGGCGATCCGATCGAGGCCCGCGCGCTGGCCGACGTGTTCGGGCCCGGCCGACAGGCCGACCGGCCGCTCGGCGTCGGCTCCCTGAAGTCCAACATCGGCCACACGCAGGCCGCGGCGGGCATCGGTGGCCTCATCAAGACGGTGCTGGCCCTCGGGCGCGAGCGCATACCCGCGTCACTGCACGCCGAGCACCTCACGGAACACATCGACTGGGCGGGCAGCGGCCTGCGCGTGCAGGCCCGCGCCCAGGCATGGCCACGGAGCGCCGAGCGGGTGCGGCGGGCCGGCGTGAGCGCGTTCGGGATCAGCGGGACCAATGCGCATGTGGTCCTCGAGGAGGCACCGACGGAGGAACCGGCTCGGGGGAGCTGCGAGGATCGGGGGAGCGGCGAGGAGGGCACCGGCCTCAACCCGGCGCGGATCGCAGGCGCTTCCGGTCTCCACCGGCCCGGCACGACAGAGCCCCACGGCCTCTTCCCGCTGTCTGCCCGCAGCCGCCCCGCCCTCCGGCGACAGGCCGCCCGCCTCCTCGAACACCTCGAAGCACGGCCCGAGTTGCCCCTGCCCGCTGTCGCCGCGACGCTCGCCCGTCGCCGTACCCACTTCGACGAGCGAGCCGTGCTCCAGGCCGGTCACCGCGACGACCTGCTCGGCGCCCTTCGCGCACTCGCCGAGGGGATCCCCGATCCCGACCTCACCATCGGCCCCCAGCAGATCGCTCCCACGGGCAAAGTGGCGTTCGTCTTCCCCGGCCAGGGTGCCCAGTGGGCCGGTATGGCCCGTGAACTCCTCGACAGCGACCGGGTGTTCGCCGACGAGCTCGACCGCTGCGACGTCGCCCTGCGCCCGTTCACCGGGTGGTCGGTGGCGTCAGTGCTGCGCGGCGACGTGGGTTCCCCGGGCCTGGAGCGCGTCGATGTCGTCCAGCCGGTGCTGTTCGCCGTCATGGTGTCGCTGGCCGCCGTATGGCGGGCCCGGGGCGTCAGGCCTGACGCCGTGATCGGACACAGTCAGGGTGAGGTCGCCGCCGCCTGCGTCGCCGGGGCGCTCGGCCTGAGCGATGCGGCGGCCGTGGTCGTCCTGCGCAGCCGCGCCCTGACCGAGCTGTCCGGCACCGGCGCCATGGCCGTCGTCGCTCTGCCCCACACCGAGGTCGAGGCCGCGTTGGAGGGCCTCGACGGCGGGCGGCTCTGCGTCGCCGCCGTGAACAGCGGCCGCTCCACGGTGATCGCCGGTGATGTGGAGCCGCTGCGGGCGCTGTCGGCCGACCTCGAAGCGCGTGGGGTCTTCGTCCGTCACCTCGGAGTCGACTACGCCTCCCACAGCGCGCAGGTGGAACCCGTCCGCGCGACGATCCTCGACGAACTCGACGGAGTCACCACCTGCCCGCCGTCCGTCGCCTGGTACTCCACCGTCACCGGCGAGCCCGTCACCGGCGAACTGGGCGCCGACTACTGGTACACCAACCTCCGCGCACCGGTCCGCTTCGCGCCCACCGTGGCCCGCATGGCGGCCGACGGCTTCCGTCACTTCGTCGAACTCAGCCCCCACCCCTCCCTCCTCACGGCCGTGCGCACCGTCGGCGAGGACACGCACCACGACCTGCTCGCCGTCGGCTCGCTGCACCGCGACGAGGACGGCCGCGCGCGCCTGGACCGATCGGCCGCCGAACTCCACGTTCACGGACGGCAGATCGACTGGCGTCGCATCGTCCCTGACACCGCACCGGCCGATCTGCCGACCTACGCCTGGGACGCGCGGCGGCACTGGCGGGAGCCCGAGTCCCAAGCCGCGGTCGGAGGCGGCCTGTTCGACCGTGCCGCACATCCACTCCTCGGCATCCAGCTCCAGTCGGCGGACGAGGCGCGCTGGACCTTCCGCAACGAGTGGTCTCCGGCGACCGCCGACTGGTTGCCCGATCACGCCGTGTTCGGCCGGGCCGTGGTGTCCGGCACCACGCTGCTGGAGCTGTGCCGTGCCGCGCTCGCCGTGGCTCGCCCGGACGACCCGGCCGACGTCACCGATCTGCTTCTGCTCAGCCCCCTCGTGCTGCCGGCGTCCGGCACGGTCGAGGTGTCCGTGGAGGTGGTCACCGCCGGTACCGAACCGGAGATCACCGTGCACAGCCGCCCGCGCGGCCAGGACGTCACCGACTGGACCCTGCACGCCACCGCCACAGCCACTCCGTCCGTCGCTCTCACAACCATGGGCGCAGGGCAGCCCCCCGTGTGGCCGGAGCACGCCGACGAGGTCTGGAACCCGCAGACCTACGACCGTCTCACCGAGCGTGGTCTCGATTACGGCCCCGCCTTCCGCGGCGTACGGAAGGCGGTCGCGACCAGCGACGGCGATGGCGACGGCGAAATGCTGGCCCGGCTGTCGCTGCCGGCCGTGGCCCGTGACGTGGACGACCCCTATCCGGTCCACCCGGCGCTGCTGGACGCCGCGCTGCACGTGGCCGCGGCCTTCGGCACCGGCGACGAGGGCAGGGTGCTGCTGCCGGTCGCCGTGGGCCGCTGTGTCCTGCCGCCCGACGGCGCGACCGAGCTGACCGCGTCCGTACGGCGCACGGGTGGCTCCGCTACGGACCTCACGCTGGACGTCACGCTGTGGGACACCGACGGATTCCCGGCGGGACGCCTGGAAGGCGTACGTCTCCGGGCCGCCCGGGCCGACGACCTCGACGGCGGCTCGGGGAACGGGCGGCATCTGTACGAGGTCGCGTGGACCGAGGCGCCTGAGGGGCGGGCGGCCGCGACGGAGACCACGTGGGCTGTGGTCGACGACCGGACTGACGGGACTGACGGGACTGACGGGACTGACGGGACTGACCGGACAGGCTCACCCTGCCCGCACGTCACCGCCGCTCTGCGTGGCCTGGCGGTACGGGAGACGGGCGCGGACGTCGTCGTACGGTTCTGGCCGCGGACGGTGCCGGATCCCGAACCAGAGGCCGTGGCCCATGAGTTGGCGGTCACCGCACTCGCCGAGCTGCACACGCTGATCGCCCTGTCGGAGCGCGAAAAGCCGACCCGGACCGTCTGGGTGACCTACGGGGCGGTCGCGGCCGTCGACGGCGATCGGGTACCCGGCGTCGCCCAGTCCGTGCTGTGGGGCCTGGCTCGCAGCGCCCGCTCCGAGCACCCGGATCTCGGACTCACCCTGCTCGACCTCGACGACTCCGACCCCTCGGGTGTCCTGTCCGCAGCGGTGGGTCGCATGGACGAGCCCGAACTGGCCCTACGTGACGGCGTGTTGCTTGCCCCACGACTGGTGCGGGCGCGTGCCGTGGAGGACGCTCGGAAGCGGACCAGGGGCGCGTCCGACCACCCGATGGTCCTCGACCCGACCGACGCCCCCACGCCGATTCCCACCGACGGCACCGTGCTGGTCACGGGCGGACTCGGCGCCGTCGGCCGGAACATCGCCCGCCTGCTGGCCGAACACGGCGTCCCGCGCCTTCTCCTCACGTCACGTCGAGGCCCCGCCGACCCGCGCACCGCCGACGTAACCGCTGAACTGGCCAGGTTGGGAACGGCAGTTGAAGTGGCCGCCTGCGATGTCGCTGACACCGATGCTCTGGCCGACGTACTCGCCGGTGTCGGCGAGGAGTTGCCGCTGCGTGGCGTCGTGCACTGCGCCGGGGTGCTGGACGACGGAGTGGTGGCCGAGCTGACGCCCGAGCGGATGGCGCGGGTGCTGCGTCCCAAGGTCG
Organism: Streptomyces sp. NPDC046805; assembly: GCF_040645355.1. Taxonomy (NCBI): domain Bacteria; kingdom Bacillati; phylum Actinomycetota; class Actinomycetes; order Kitasatosporales; family Streptomycetaceae; genus Streptomyces; species Streptomyces sp. NPDC046805. Next base: position 97,996 of record NZ_JBEYYC010000023.1, read on the forward strand.
ACGGCGCCGCCCATCTGCACCGGCTCACCGCCGACGCTCCGCTCGACTTGTTCCTGCTGGTCTCGTCGGCCGCCGGTGTCGTCGGCAACACGGGCCAGGGAAACTACGCGGCCGCGAACGCCTTTCTGGATCAACTGGCCCATCACCGGGATGCCTTGGGTCTGCCGGGCATCTCCGTGTCGTTCGGCGCATGGGAGGGCGACGGCCTCGCCGCCGCACACGCGGACCTCGGCCGCATGGCCCGCCTCGGCCATCGCGCCCTCACCGCCGACCAAGGCCGTGACCTGGTCGAACGAGCCGTGCGCCGGAACGCCCCGCACGTCGTCGCCTGGGCACTCGACATGTCCCGCCTGCGCGACAACACGGCCGCGCGGACCGCGCTTTGGCGCTCCCTGCTGCCCCTGCCCCGCCACGCCGCCCAGGACTCCCGCGACGGCTTGGCCGCCCGCCTGGCCCGGCTGCCCGAAGCCGAGCGCGCCGCACGTGTCCTCGGCCTCGTCCGCGACGAGACGTCTCACGTCCTGGGGCTGCGCTCGGCCGAGTCCGTCCGCCCCGACCAGCCGCTGCGCGACCTCGGCATGGACTCGGTGACCGCGGTCGAGCTCCGCAACCGCCTCGCCGCCCGCATCGGAGCCCGCCTCCCGGCCACCCTCCTGTTCGACCACCCCACCGCGGACCGCCTGACCGACCACCTGCTCACCCACGCCCTGCCACGGGACGTCCGCACCGCCGAACTGCCTCGCACCACAACAGCCGACTCCACACCCGTGTCCCCACTCGCATCCGGCGAGCCGATCGCCATCGTCGCCATGGCGTGCCGCCTGCCCGGCGGAGTGACCGGCCCTGAGGAGCTGTGGCGGCTGGTCGCAGAGGGGCGGGACGCGGTGGGCCCGTTCCCGTCGGGACGGTGGGACGTGGAGTCGCTGTACGACCCCGACCCGGACGCTCTCGGCAAGTCGTACGCCCGTGAAGGCGGCTTCCTGGACGACATCGGGTCCTTCGACGCGGGCTTCTTCCGCATCACCCCGCAGGAGGCCGCGGCCATGGACCCGCAGCAGCGCCTCCTCCTGGAGATGGCGTGGGAGGCGCTGGAGCGGGCCGGGATCGTGCCGGGGCGGCTGGCCGGCAGCACCACCGGCGTGTACGTCGGCATGTTCGGCAGCGACTACCTGGCCGGCTCCCGGCTCGACCAGCTCGACGGCCATGTCGGCACGGGCTCCGCGCTGAGCGTGGCCTCGGGCCGGCTCGCGTACGCGCTGGGGCTGCACGGACCGGCCATGACCGTGGACACGGCCTGCTCTTCCTCGCTGGTGGCCACCCACCTCGCGGCGCAGGCACTGCGGACCGGCGAGTGTGACCTCGCGCTCGCCGGCGGGGTGACGCTGATGGTGACGCCGCAGACGTTCGTGGAGTTCAGCCGCCTGCGCGGGCTGTCCCCGACCGGCCGCTGCCGCTCCTTCTCCGACGACGCCGACGGCGCGATCTGGGCCGAGGGTGCAGGCCTGCTCGTCCTCAAGCGGCTGGCCGACGCCCGGCGCGACGGCGACGAGATCCTCGCCGTGTTGCGCGGCACGGCCGTCAACCAGGACGGCCGCAGCCAGGGGCTGTCCGCGCCCAACGGCCCGGCTCAGCAGCAGGTGATCCGGCGGGCTCTGGCGCTGTCCGGGCTGGAGCCCGCCGACATCGACCACGTGGAGGCCCACGGCACCGGAACCATGCTGGGCGACCCGATCGAGGCGAACGCCCTTGCCGCGGTCTTCGGCGACTCACGTCCGCAGGACCGCCCGCTCCACCTGGGTTCGCTCAAATCCAACATCGGGCATGCGCAGGCGGCTTCGGGCGTGGCCGGACTCATCAAGGTCGTGCAGTCCTTGCGCCATCGGACTCTGCCGCGCACCCTGCACGCCGACACGCCCAGCCGGCACGTCGAGTGGGACGACAGCGGGCTACGGCTGCTGCGCGATGCCGTGGACTGGCCGCCGACGGGGCAGCGGATCAGGCGTGCCGGGGTGAGCGCCTTCGGGATCAGCGGAACCAACGCTCATGTGATCGTCGAAGAGGCCCCACCCCCGCCGAAGGAGGCCCAGCCGACTGGTGAACTGCCCCCGGTGGAACGACTGTTCGTCCTCTCCGGACGTAGCGAGACCGCGCTGCGCGCACAGGCCGCACGACTGGCCCGGTACGTCACCGCGGACACCTCGCTCCCGGACGTCGCCCACACGCTGGCCCACCATCGCAGCCACTTCGAGTGGCGCACGCCGGTCGTCGCCGCCGACCGGCACGAAGTGCTCTCCTCCCTCCAGGCGTTGGCGAGCGGGCGCAAGCCCGTCACGCCGCCTCGCGGGGAGCAGACCGGCAAGGTGGCTTTCGTGTACGCCGGACATGGTGGCCAATGGGCGGGGATGGGAGTGGAGTTGATGTCCCGGTCTGCGGCGTTCCGGGCGGAGCTGACGCGCATCGACGAGGCCGTACGGCGACACGTCGGCTGGTCGGTGCTCAACGTGCTGCGCGCGCCGGAGGAGTTCTCCCCGCTCGACCGCACGGAGTACCTCCAGCCGGTGCTGTTCGCGGTCAACGCATCGCTGGCCGCGGCCTGGAGGGAGCTCGGTGTCACCCCGGACGCGGTCGTCGGGCACAGCCTCGGGGAGATCGCCGCCGCCTACAGCGCGGGCGCCCTCACCCTGGACGAGGCGGTGACCGTGGTGACCGGGCGCGCCCGGGCGGTCGTACCCCTGGTCGGGCGCGGCGGCATGCTGGCCGTGGAACTGCCGCACGTGGACGTCGAGGAGCTGCTCGAACCGTATGCGGGACGGCTGTACGTCGCGGCCGTCAACAGCGCCCGCACCACGGCCGTTTCGGGCGACGTCGACTCCCTGGTCGAGCTGCGGCAGCACCTCGCCGAACGCGAGATTCCCGCCCTTGTGCTGTCGACCCCGTTCGCCTCCCACACCCCGTTGATGGAGCCGTTGCGCGACGACGTGCTCGACCGCTTCTCCGGCATCCGGGGCACGCGCTCCTCGACCCCGTTCTACTCGTCGGTGCTGGCCGCACCGGTGCCAGGGGAACGGCTCGACGCCGCGTACTGGTTCGCCAACCTCAGGCAGCCCGTGCGCTTCGCGGACACGGTCCGGCGGTTGCTGGACGACGGGTACCGCTACTTCGTCGAGCTCAGCCCGCACCCGTCCCTCACCTCGTCCATCGAGTCGGTGGCCACCGAGGCCGGCCTCGACGCGGTCGGCGTCGGTTCGCTGCTCCGGGGGCGGGACGGCCATGATGTACTCCTGGACAGGCTGGGGGAGTTGTACGCGTCCGGGCACACCCCCGACTGGTCGACGCTGTTCCCGCGCGGCCGTCGGCTCGACCTGCCGACGTACGCCTTCGCCCGTGAACGCCACTGGCTCGCCCCCGTCCGGGCCACCCCCACCGGCGGCTCACCGCTCCTCGGCACGCACGTCGAGGCCAGCGACGAGCCCGGGCGGGACATCTTCCAGACCGAGATCGACCTCCGCGACAACCGCTTCGCCTATCTGGCCGACCACCTGGTCACCGGCGAGGTGTGGCTGCCCGGCGCCGCCTTCCTCGGCATGGCGCTCGAGGCCGCGTCGGCACGGACGGAAGGCGGAGTGGTACGGCTGTCCGACGTGAGCTTCGTGCGGCCCCTGCGTCTGGCCGAAGGCCGGCCCGTACGGCTGCAACTGGTCCTGCGGCCCGCCGAGGACGACGGGTTCCGGCCGTTCACCGTCTCCGCCGCCGCAGCCGGTGAACGCTGGGAGCGGCATGCCACCGGCCGGGTCGCCGTCACCTCACCGCACCCCGAGGGCACGGAGGACGACGCGGGCGAGGGCCTCGGCGCGCTGCGGGAGCGCTGCGCGGAGCGGGTCGACCTAGCGTCGGTGTACGCCGGACTCGCGGCCCTCGGTATCGACTACGGCCCCTCCTTCCGAGGCCTGACGGAGGGGCACCGCACCGATTCCACGGCACTCGCCCGACTCGCCGCCAGGCCCGCCGCCGGTCACCTTCTGCACCCCGCCGTGCTGGACGCCGCCTTCCACGCGGCCGCACTGCCCGGAAACGCCCCACGGGGGCGGGCGTTCGTGCCCGCCGGGGCCGGCCAGTTGCGGTTCACCGGGCGCCGCACCACGCCCGCGTGGGTGACGTGCGCACTCCGATCCGCGGACGGCGACACCGCGACCGTGGACCTGCGACTGTGGGACGAGGACGAGCAACTCCTCCTGGAAGTACGTGAGTTCCGGCTCGCCGCGCTGTCGCCGCTGGACGGCGCGCTGTTCGAGACGTGCTGGCAGCCTCGCCCCGAGCCGCAGGAGCCGCCAGCCGAGGGCACCTGGCTCGTCCTCGCCGACGAGGACGGTACGGCTGACGAACTGACAGCGAAACTAGGTGACTTGGCGTCGCACGTTATCGCGCGCAGGGGAGCGGAGTTCGGCAATGACGGGCCCGGCCGGTACGTCCTGGATCCGGCCGATCCCGAACAGCTGGCCCGTCTGCTGGACGAGGCCTTCGCCGACGGGCCGCCCGAGCGGGTGGTCCAGCTGTCCGCGCTCGACGCCCCGCGCGTCCACGATGCCCGCAGCGCCGAGGAGGCGGCCCGGCTGTGCTGTCTGAGCACTCTGCACCTGGTACGGGCCCTCGCCGACCGCGCGCGGGGCCGCGCCCCCCGCCTGTTCGTGGTCGTCCGCGGCAGCCAGGCCGCCGGAGGCAGCACACAGGTGACACACCCCCAGCAGGCGCTCGGCTGGGGTTTCGGACTCGCGGTGGCCCAGGAGTACCCGGAGTTCGCGACCACCCTGATCGACCTGCCGTCGACGGGCGGAGCCGACGCACTGTGGGCAGAGCTGTGGCACGCGGACGACGAACGGCTCGTCGCGCTGCGCGAGCAGGGCCGCCTGGTCCCCCGCCTGACCCGCACCAGCTTCGACGACGCCGGCGCCCGCGATGACGCTGGGGCCCGCGATGGCAGTGAGACCCCGACCGCCGACGGCGGCGTGCGGCCGGACTCCGACGGCGTGTGCCTCGTCACCGGTGGACTGGGCGGCCTCGGACGCGTCGTCGCCGAGCGGCTGGTCCGTCGCGGCGCCCGCCGGCTCGCGCTGATGAGCCGACGTGGGCCCGACGCGGACACCGCCGCCTGGATCGCCGGCCTGGAGCGGCGCGGCGTCAGCGTGCACGTCGCCCGCGCCGACGTCGCCGACCGCGCCGGTCTCGCGGCCGCCCTGGATGCCGTACGACGCGAGGCCGGGCCGATCGCCATGGTCGTACACGCGGCAGGCGTACTCGACGACGCGACCGTGGCGAATCTGACCGACGAGCGTGTCCTTCGGGTCCTCGCCCCCAAGGTCCTGGGCACCGCCCTGCTCACCGAACTCGTCCCGGAGGCAGGGAACCTGGTCCTGTTCGCCTCGGCGGCCGGTCTGCTCGGCTCGGCCGGACAGAGTCCTTACTCCGCGGGCAACGCGTTCCTCGACGCCTGGGCACACCACCTGTCCCTGGCCGAGCGGAGGGCGCTGAGCCTGGACTGGGGAGCCTGGGCCGGCGTCGGCATGGTCGCCGGGTCCGACACCCGCGCCGCCGAGACCGGCCGGTCCGGCCTGATCGCCTTCTCCCCGCAGGACGGCGGCGAACTGTTCGAGCGGGTGCTGGGAACGTCACGCCGTCAACTCGCGCCTCTCGCCCTGGACTGGGACATGCTGGCCCTGGACCCGGACGTGGTGCGCGGTCGCCCCCTCCTGGCCGGCCTCGTCACCGTCCCGGCGGGCAGCGCGGACCCGGACGACCTCGTGCAGAAGGTGTTCGCGGCGACGAGCGAACGGGACCGTGCCGAATGGCTGGAGACGTACGTACGGTCCCGTGTCGGCGAGGTGGCCGGCGGTGCCGTGGACGTGTTCGCCACCACCGCCCTCAAGGAACTCGGCCTTGACTCCCTGATGTTGGTGCGCCTGCGCAACGCCTTCGCCAGCGAACTGGGCGTCGACCTCCCCACCGCCGACGTGTTCTCGGCGGCCGACATCCGCGCTCTCGCCCGGGTGTTGGACGCGGCGCTGCCCGGGCGGGAGACCCGCCTCCGGCAGTGGTCGGACGCCGACCGCACAGCGGAGGCGGGTGTGCCCGTGACCGAACTACGGCCCGCCACCCGGGACGTCGTACGACTGCTGCGCAGCGCCCGGCCGGACATGCCGCCCGCCGCACACGGCGTCGGTCTCGCCGTACGTCTCACCGAGCCGACCACCCGCGAGACCCTCGCCGGCATCCTCGACCGGCTCGCACGGCGGCACGCGGCGCTGCGTACGGCCGTCGTCACGGGCGAGGAAGGGGTACGACAGCTTCGCGTGGACCGGGAGTTGACGCGGCCGCTGCTGCGGTGGACCGCGGTGACCGACGCGAAACCGCAGTCGAACCCGGACCATGACCCCGCCGACCGGCTGCGCCGCCTGCTGGAACCACCCTTCGATCTGGCCGGCACCCCGCTCTGGCGGTTCGAGCTCGTCGACGGCGGCCCCCATGGCCAGTTCCTGGTGTTCGGCGCACATCACGCGGTGAGCGATCTCCAGTCGCTGCTCCTCGTGGCCGCCGAGATCGACGCGGAACTGTCCGGCACCCCGCTCGCCGACACCGTCACCAACCGGGACATCGACCTCCTGATCGAGGCCCAGGAAGGCGGCGACGGCCCGGGCGCCGAATGGCGCGAGACCTTCCGGGGCAGCGAGCGACTCGACCTGACGCTCGCCCGGCCGCGCCCGGAGACCCGCTCGTACCGGTCCGGCAGCGTGACCGTGACGATGCGCGACGGCCTCATGGAACGGATCTCGGCTGCCGCGAGCGGCCTCGGCGTCACGGCCGCCGCCTACTGCCTCGGCACCCTGACCGTACTACTGGCCCGGAAGCGGGAGCGCGAGCGGTTCGTGCTCGCCGTGCCCGTGGACACCCGTATCCACGCCGACGCGTACGGCGCGGTGGGCTTCTTCGGCATACCGGTGCCCTTCCCGGCCGAGGCCGCGGCGGGCGAGCCGGTCGAGGAGGTGCTGCGGCGGACCGACCGTCGCCTGGAGAAGGTCCTGGCGAAGGGAGCCGTGTTCTCCGACGTCCTGGCCACGCTCGCCCATGAGGGGCTGTACCGGACGAACGCGCCACTCGTCGAGGTGTACTTCAACTTCGTTCGCTTCGCTGGTCAGTTGACCAAGATGGAGATACTGCCCGCCGGCACCGGTCACACGGACCTCGACCTGATGGTCACGATGACCCCGGACGCGGGCACGGTCAGGCTCGACCACAACCTGGACATCCTCGACGCGGCGACCGCGACCGAGCTGGGGGAGGAATTCCTGCGGCTGCTCGCGGAGACCACCGAGGATGCGAGCGTGCCCGTGCGCACGCCTGCGTCCGCGCTCGTGCCTGCATCCGCGAAGGGGCCTTCGACATCTGCCGCTCCCGCCGCTGCTTCGCCGGTCGTCGCCCTCGCCGCCACCTTCGCCCTCGGCGACCTTCCACTGATGTGCGAGGCGGCATTCGCCGAGGCGGACGGCCCGACCGTGGCGGAGGCGCCGTACCACCAGGTGTTCGCGAGCCTCAAGGATCCGGCCGGGGTCTTCGCCGACCCGGCCACGGCGGTGGGCGTGGTGCTGCTGCGGGCGGCGGACCTGGAGCGCTTCGGCCCGGTGGACGACGCGCTGCTCGCCGAGTTGCGCGGCGCCTACCCGGCCGCCCTGAAGGCCCTGGCCGAGCGCACCCGCACACCACTCGTCGTCGGCTTCCTGCCGACCGGCCGGGACGAGGACCGCTTCCTCCGATGGGAGCAGGGCATCGCCGCCGAGCTGGCCGAACAGCCCGGCATCGCGGTGCTCGGCCCCGACGACTGGACCCGGCACCACACCGTCGACGACCGCTTCGACGAACGGACCGACCGGCTGGCCCACCTGCCCTTCACCCCGCACTTCCAGGCGGCCGTGGCCCTGAATCTCGCCGAGGTCGTACGGGCGGTACGGCGCCCCGCGCCCAAGGTGATCGCCGTCGACGGCGACGAGACCCTCTGGGGCGGCGTGGCCGGCGAGACCGGACCGGAGGCGGTGGAACTGGCCGGATCGCGCGCCCTGTTCGCGCGCAGGCTGTTGCAGTGGCGGGAGGCGGGGGCGCTGCTGATGCTCGTCAGCAACAACGACGAGGCCACGGTCCGGGCTGTGCTGGACCGCCCCGACAGCCTGCTCAAGCCCGAGCACTTCAGTGTGCTCTCCGCCGCCTGGGGACCGAAGCCCGAGCGCCTCGCGGACGCGGCGCGCACGCTCGACCTCGGTGTGGACAGCTTCCTGTTCCTCGACGACAACCGCGCCGAGATCGCCCGGATGCGGTCGGCGCTGCCGCAGGTGCTGTCCGTGACTTGCCCGCCCGAGGTCGAACTCGCCGAGTTCCTCAGCCGGTTGTGGCCACTGGTCCCGATGGCGGCGACCGCGGAGGACGCGTTGCGTGCACGGTTCTACGAGCAGGAGCGGGAGCGGGACGCCGTTCGGGAGCAGGGCCTGGGCGGATTCGAGGAGTTCCTGGCCCAGTTGGACCTGGAGGTCGACCTGCACCCCTTGGACGGCGACGACGACGTGCGGCGGGCCGAGCAACTCGTGCGCCGGACCAACCAGTTCTCCCTGCACGCTCGCTCCGCCGACGGTGCCGACCTGGGCCGGTGGCGGGAGCGGGGCGAGGTGTGGACGGCCGCGGCCCGGGACCGGTTCGGGGACTACGGCCAGATCGCGGTGCTCGCGATGCGCGCCGACGGCGACCGACTCGACGTACTGGCCTGGGCGATGAGCTGCCGGGCGCTCGGCCGGGGCGTCGAGGAAGTCCTGTTGGGGTGGCTCGCCGACCGTGCCGACGAACGGGGCTGCGTGAAGGTGCGGCTGACGGCGGAGCGCACTCCGCGCAACGTGCCCGCCCGACGGTTGCTGGCCGCGCTCGGGGGTGGCGACCAGGACGACGAACGGTTGGAGGCCGTGGTCACACCGCGGCAGCTACGGGCCTTCCGATCCTGGGAGCAGTGAGGACAGGCAGCAACCGACGGAAGCGACGGACAAGGGCGGCGCACAACGTGAAGGACTCGCATGGTTGATCTGAACGACGTCGACGGCAATGACGACGTCGACGGCAATGACGACGGCAACGGCAACGGCGGTGGGCGGCGTCCGGCCGCCGAGGCCATCGAGCGGGGCGGCGGCGGGCTCAGCGTCACCGGCCTGCTGGCCAAGGTACGGACGGCGCGCACGGCGGCGGCCCCCGCTGCGGCTGCCCACGACGTGGACGGGCTGGCCCGGACCATCGCCGCCGTGGCAGGCCGCCACCTGGCCGCCGGGGAGCTGGCGGTCGACGGCGACTTCTTCGAGGCAGGGGGCACGTCCGTCCACGCGGTCGAACTCATCGCGGACTTGGAGGGCGAACTGGCCATCGAGATCGACCTGGACGACGTCTTCGCGGACGCCCGCCCGCTCAGCCTGGCCCGCCGCTGGCTGCCGCACGTCACAGCGGCCGCCGGGTCGGCCGGCCCGAGGGCCGCGGATCCGCCGGTGGCGGTATCCGATGGTGCGCGGGGCCTGGTGACTCGCGAACGGCCCCACCAGGAGGACCGCTCCCGGGCCACGTCGGAAGACCTCGACCGGATCCTCGCCGACCTCGTGCTGGCCGATCGACTGCCCTTCACGGACGTGCCCGAGCCGCTGCCGCCCCGCCGCATCCTGCTCACCGGGGCGACCGGCTTCCTGGGCGGTCACCTGCTGCTCGACCTGTTGCGGCACACGGACGCGCACGTCGTCTGCCTGGTCCGCGCGGCCGACGAGGACGCGGCGACCGCCCGGCTCGGCGAGCGGTTGCGCAGCTTCCGGCTGCCGTGGTCGTCCGAGATCCGCCGCCGGGTGACCGTGCTCCCCGGCGACATCCGCCACCCGCGTCTCGGCCTGTCCGACGAGGTGTGGCACACCCTCGCCCACGAGCTCGACAGCATCGTCGGCGTGGCGGCGGCGGTGGACTTCCTGCGCGGCTACCAGTCGTTGCGCGCCAGTAACGTCCTCGGCACGCTGACCCTGGCCGAGCTCGCGGCGACCGGCCGCCCCAAGCCACTGCACCACGTCTCCTCGATCGCGGTGTTCAACGAGGTCGGCATCACCTCCATGGGCGAGGACGATCCCCTGGCCCACGTCGACCGGCTCGTCTCCGGCTACGACCAGAGCAAGTGGGCCGCCGAAGTCGCACTGCGCCGCGCCCGCGACCACGGTTTGGTGGTGACGGCCCTGCGCCCCGGGGGCATCGCGGGCCACACCAGGACCGGCGCCCACAATCCGCTCGACCTCGGCAGCGGCCTGATCTCGGCCTTCGGCCGCTTCCGCACCGTACCGGCGTTCCGCCACCTGAACGCGGCCCCGGTGGACTGGGTGAGCCGGGTCGCGGCCGCCGTCGTGCGCGAGCCCGACGCGTGGGGCTTCGACTACCACCTGACCGGAGTGCCCAGCACCCGCGACGACGTCGTACGGGACATGGCGCTCGGCGGCATGCCCGTGCGCGTGCAGGGCTGGGACGAGTGGCGCACGGACACCCTGTCCCGTCTCGACGCCGACCCCGTCCCCGAACTCGCCTTCCTGGGCAGGGTGCTGCGCAGCCCCACCGCCCTCAAGCTGTGCGAGGCCACGCTGCACGGACCGGCGGCCGAGGGCGAGCGCACCGCGGCCCTCGTCGCGGCCCTCGGCCTGCCGCCCGCCACCCGCTACGACGCCCAGGCGCAACTGAGGACCTTCGAGAAGCTCGCCGACGACGGCCTGGCCCGGCTCCCCGGCAGGGGCGACCAGCCCTACCTGTGGTTCTCCGAGACGACCGAGGGAGCCGTGGGCCCGGCAGACGGCGCCGCCGACACACGGACACCCTGCTCGATGGCGCTCACCCTCTCTATCGCGAGCATGTACCAGCTGGTCAGGGAGCGGCGGATCGACGTCACCGGCGAGGTGACGTGCCCGGCGATCCATCCCGCGCCGCTGACCGTCGAGTCCGGCGATGTATGGGTACGGCCCGAGGAGGGCATCCCGGAGCAACACGGTCTGCGGCATCAACTGCTCCGCTACCGACTGGAGTTGCGCGATGTGGGCGGCGGCAGGTGGTGGCTGGAGGGACGCAAGCACGCCCGTGCGCGCCGGGACCTGTGGCGGCAGACCCGCACCCTCACCGTCGAGATCGGCCGCGCGGGCGAGCCCGCGCGCCTGTTCGGCGAGGTCGTCGTGCCCGCCGGCTCCTACGTCCGCGACCAGATCGACGGCATCAAGGTCGACCCGCGCCTGACCGACCGGGAGCGGCGGGCCGCCAAGCTGACGTGGCTCGCCTGGTTCGGGCGGGAGATCGGCCGCGGCCTGCTCGGCCCGTTCGCCCGGGCGGCCGCGGACCTCCTCGACCTGCGCCGTAGCGCGCCCACTCCCACGCCCACTCCCACGCCCACTCCCACCACGGAGCGCCATCCATGATGTTCAGGGCCAGCAACTCCCGGACGAACAAGCAGGGTTCGGCGCTCCGGGCAGTCCGCACCACCGCGACCCTGCGCCCCCTACGGCACCGGCTCGCCCCGGCGGCCGTCGAGGAGATCCCGTTCCGTACCAGCGACGGTGTCCGACTCGGCCTGACCCGCGTCGGCACCAACGGCACTGATGACGGCGCCGGCCGCCCCGCCGTGCTGCTCCTGCACGGGCACACCGCGTCCGCCGACATGTTCCTGCTGCCCGAGACCCGCAACCTCGTCGACGTCCTGCTCGACAACGGCTACGAGCCCTGGCTGCTGGACTGGCGGGGCAGCTGCCGGCTCCCGTACAACGAGACGGGACACCGCTACACGTACGACGACGTGGCCCTGTACGACATCCCCGAGGCCGTTGCCCGTGTCCGCCAACGCATCGCAGACCGGCCGCTGTTCGTGGTCGCCCACTGCATCGGCTCGCTCGCGCTGTCACTGAGCATGACGGCCGGACTGGTGCCCGGCCTCGCGGGCGTGGTGTCCCAGGGCGTGTTCCTGACCCCCAAACTCGCCGGCCGGACCTCGCTGCGCATGACGGTGGCGGGAGAGCTGCTGAGGACCCGGATCGACCACATCCCGGTCGACTTCCGCAAGGTGGGCCTCCGGTCGCGGTACACCCCGCTGTTCGCCCTGGCCGCCCGCAACGCCGACTGCCCGGACCCCACCTGCCAGATCCTGCGCAACTCCGCCTGGGGGACGGGCGCTTCGCTGTTCGTGCACGGGAACCTGTCCGACGCGACCCACGAGCGGCTCGCCGAACTCCTCGGCCCCGCCCCGCTGTGGATCCTGCCGCACCTGCGCCGGATCGAACTGGCCCGCACCGTCGTGCGCTGGCACGACACCGACCACCGCTACCGGGCGCTGCCGCCCAACGCGCTGGACGCGGCGGCCCGCATCGACACTCCCGTGCTGCTCCTCGCGGGCAGCGAGAACGGACTGTGGCTGGACTCGCAGCGGCTCTGCCACGACGTACTGGCGCGCCGGCAGCCGCAGTTGGACGTGACGTACACCGAGATCCCCGGCTACGGACACCTCGACACGTTCCTGGGCCGGGGTGCCGCCCTCGACGTGTTCGGCCACATCCTCGACTTCCTCGACTCCCTCCGTGCGCGACGGTGACGGAGGGTGGCGCACCCGGTACCGTACCGGTCAGTAACCGGACCGCGCCTCAGGAGGCCTCATGCCGCAACTCGATCTCGACGGCGCAGCGTTGGCGTACGACGACGAAGGCCCCCGCGACGGAGGCGGGGTGCCCCTGGTGTTCATCCACGGCTGGACGGCCGACCGGCACCGCTGGGACCACCAGATGGCACACTTCGCCGACACGCGCCGGGTGATCAGGCTGGACCTGCGCGGGCACGGGGAGAGCAGCGGGGCGGGCGTGCGCACGATCGAGGAACTGGCGCGGGACGTGCTCGCCCTGCTCGACCACCTGAAGATCGACCGCTGCGTCCTCGTCGGTCACTCCATGGGCGGGATGATCTCCCAGACCATCGCGCTCGCCCACCCCGAACGGGTCGAGCGCATGGTCCTGGTCGACTCCATCAGCCGCATGACCTACAGCCGGGGCCGGGCTCTGCTGATGGCCGCCTCGACCCTCGTCCCCTTCAAGCTGTTCGTCGCCGCCAACATCCAGCGCGCCTTCGCGCCCGGCTACCCACGCGAGGAGATAAGGGAGTACATCCGGGCCTCGGCGGACACCCCGCGCGAGGTCGTCATGACGCTGTACGGCGCCATGCGGGCCTTCGACGTCCTCGACCGGGTCGGCGAGATCCGCATCCCCACTCTGCTGGTCCACGGGTACCACGACATCCAACTGCCGGTGCGGCAGATGCTCCGGATGGCCAAGGCCTACCCGGACGCGGTGGTCCGCATCATCGACGCGGGCCATGAACTGCCGGTGGAGAAGCCGGCCGAGCTGACCGAGGCGGTGGACCGCTTCGTGTCGTGACTCAGCCGGTCCCCACGGTGGACTCGCTCCCGCAGGAGCTTCCGTTGGCCGGAAGGGAGCCGTACAGCAGGAAGTCGTCGACCTTGCGGTGCACGCACTTGGACGACTCGTAGCCGGTGTGGCCGGGCCCCTTGTTGTCGAGCACCACGGCCGACGGACCGAGCCGCGCGGCCGTCTCCTCGGTCCAGCGGTACGGCGTGGCGGGGTCGCCGCGTGTCCCGACGAGCAGGATCTTCGGCGTGTCGAGGTTCTTGACCTGCTCGCGGATGAAGTCGGTGCCTCTCGGGCGGCCGTAGCACATCAGCGTCTGCGTCAGCCGGTACTGCCCGAAGACCGGCGACGCCTGCTCGTACGCGGCACGCAGCCGGTCCATGTTCTGGGTGAGCCGTGCGGCGCCGGCGCGGTCCGGGTCGTCCGCGCAGTTGACCGCCATCAGCGCGGCCGCGAGGTTGTCGGGTGGGACGTCGTCCTGGCTGACGAGTCCGCCGCCGGGCCCCTGGCCGGTGGGCAGCGCCGTGCGACCGGGGACGGTTGTGAGGGCGGAAGGCGCTGTGCGGCTGGGCGCCGGTGTGCGAGCGCCGGTCGCCGAGGGCGTCGTGCCGCCGGGGGGCGCGATGCCACCGGGCAGCGCCATGCCGTTGGCCGCGAAGATCTCCACCCCGCGTGTGTCCCCGTCCTCGATCAGCTGGGCCACGGCCCGTTCGAGCGTCGGCCACAGTTTCTCGCTGTACAGACCCTGCCCGATGGAGCCCACCAGGTCCTGACCGGTGAAGCTGCCGCCGAACGCGCTGGACACCGGATCCTTGTCGAGCGAGTGCACCAGGTGGACGACCTGCTCCCCGGCGCGGCGCCGGTCCTGCCCGAACGGGCAGGCGAGGTCCTTGACGCACCAGTCCAGGAAGTCGTCCAGCGCGGTCTGCTGCGCCTCGGCGCCCGTCAGTCCCTGCTCGGACAGCGGTTCGGTCAGGCTGTCCACCCCGTCCAGCGTCATGCGGCCCACCTTGCCGGGGAACTGGGCCGCGTAGACCGCGCCGAGCCGGGTGCCGTAGGAGAACCCGAGGTAGTTCAGCTTCTTGTCGCCGAGGGCCTGGCGGATGACGTCCAGGTCGCGGGAGACGTTCACGGTGCCTATGTGGGCCAGGACGGACCCGGAGTGCGCGGTGCACTCGGCAGCGACCTTCCGCAGCTCCTTCAGGACCGCCTGCGGGTCCCTGGTGTCGAGCTTTCCGGTGTCCTGCTGCTGCGGGGCGGGGGCGCCGCCGGGGCTGTCGCCGCATCGGACGGGCGAGGACCGGCCCACGCCGCGCGGATCGAAGGTGACCACGTCGTAGCCGTTGGTCAGACCCAGGTAGTCCTTGGGGGCGGAGGCGAGCGTGCTGATGCCTGCGACGCCCGGGCCGCCGAAGTTCAGCAGTACGGAGCCCTGCGACTTCCCCGTGGCCTGGTACCGGGCCAGTGCGATGTCGAGGGTGCCCGAGGCGGGCCTGGCGTAGTCGAGTGGGACCGTCACCTTTCCGCACTGCAGGTCCTTGGACTTTCCGGTGCCCTCGCAGGCCGACCAGGAGACCTTCTGGCGGTAGAAGCGGGACAGGTCGGGCTGGGCCGGAGCCGCGACGGCCGTGGGCAGGCCCGCCGCCAGCAGGGCCAGCGTGACGGCTCCGGCGGCCGCACAGCGTCGGACAGCGGGCCGCATGGACAGCTTGGCCAGCATCGATGCCTCCAGGGACGCGCCGCAGCGGACCGGGGACAGCGCCCTCGATCACCTTATGCGGGCCCCGGCGAGCACGCCTCCGGAGGCGGGGGGGCCGGGTGGGACTCCTCGGAGAGCGGTCGATGAGAGGCCGACGGCCGGAAGGCGGCGGACGGAGGCGGAGGGCGGTGGATGTGACCGGAGGTCGGCGGACCGCCGCCGGGCAGGCGGCGAGTGTTCGACAGCTTTGCGATCGGTTCGATATCCACGCCACTCGATGGGGTGAAAGGCAGATTGGCCATAACTCGGATGGGTGGCCTGCGTTTTATCCGGTGCGGGCGAGTGCCCGCGACCATGTTCTGGAAGGCAGGGAACCTATGAGACGGGTTACCCGAAACGGTGTGATCGCCGTCGCCGCCGCCTCGGGCGCGATGGCCATCACGATGCCGGCTCAGGCCGATTCCTCCGCGATCGGCTCAGCGGCCGGTTCGCCCGGGGTGATCTCCGGCAACACCGTCCAGCTCCCGGTGCACGCGCCGGTGAACGTGTGCGGGAACACCGTGAACGTGGTGGGACTCCTCAATCCCACCGCGGGCAACAGCTGCACCAACGAGGGCGCGGGTGCCGGCAGCGGCGTGGCCGCGTCCTCCGGCGGGGCGGCAACGTCGTCCACTGGCGGCGTGGCCGCGTCCTCCGGTGGGGCGGCTACGTCCTCCGGTGGGGCGGCCGTGTCCTCCGGTGGGGCGGCCGCGCAGAGCGGCACCACGGATTCACCGGGCGTGCTCTCCGGCAACGGCATTCAGCTCCCGGTGGACCTGCCGGTGAACGTGAGCGGCAACGGTGTGAACGTGGTCGGCATCGGCAATGCCGTCACGGGCAACCAGTCCGTGAACACCTCCGGCGGCCACCCGGCGATCCCCACCCCGCAGCCGTCCGCGCCGCCCAGGGCGTACCCGACCCCCACCCCGCCCCGCGCCGTCGCGCCGCCGATCGGGGTCTCCCTCGCCCACACAGGGGCCGACCTGACCGGGCCCGCCGTCGCCGGGAGCGCCGCGCTGCTGGTGACCGGGGTCGCTCTCTACCGACGGTTCAACCCGAGGCGCGAGCGCTGACCCGGGGCCCCGCGCCCCACACGCAAGTCCCCACCGGACACCTCACCACCGGTGGGGACTTCGCCGTAAGACGCAGGTCAAGGGCCTTACGCAATAACCCGTTCGAGAAGGAACGGGTGAAGTAGCCTCCTGGGGAGCCTTGTTGAAGATCGCCGCGCGGCCGCTCGGCACCCCACGGAATGGAGCGCACCGATGACCTCTCCGGCCCCCCAGGACCTCGTCGTCACGCAGGCCACCCTCGAGGACTGGCCGGTGATCAGCGGCTGGGCGGTGGACGAGGGCTGGAACCCCGGGCTGTCGGACGGCCCCGCCTTCTTCGCCCAGGACCCGGACGGCTTCTTCCTCGGCCGGATCGACGGGGAACCGGTGTCGGCCATATCGGTCGTCAACTACGGCCCCGACTATGCCTTCCTGGGCTGCTATCTGGTCCGCCCCGACCTGCGCGGCCACGGCCACGGCATCACCACCTGGAAGACCGCCCTGGCCCATGCCGGAAACCGCACCATCGGCCTCGACGGAGTGGTGGCCCAGCAGGACAAATACCGCCAGTCCGGCTTCGAACTCGCCCACCGCACCGCCCGGTTCACGGGAGCCGCCCCCGAGGCCGACGTTCCGGCCGGCGTACGTCCCGCCCGTCCCGCCGACCTGGGCGCCATCACGGCGTACGACAGCTCCTGCTACCCGGCCGACCGCCCGCGCTTCCTCGCCGAGTGGCTGAACGGAACCGAACACCGGGCCTTCGTGCGCCACGACGGCGACCGCGTCACCGGCTACGGCGTGATCCGCCCCGGCCACGACACCCTCCGCATCGGCCCCCTGTTCGCGGACAGCGCCGACGACGCGCGCGCCCTGTTCGCCGCCCTCTGCGCGGAGGCCGCCGGACGCGAGGTCGCGATCGACGTGCCCGAGACGAGCGCCGCGGGTATCGCACTGGCCGAAGAGGCGGGATTCGCCCCCTCGTTCGAGACGGCCCGCATGTACACGGGCCCGGTACGGCAGCACGCCCAGGAGCGCGTCTTCGGCGTCACCACACTCGAACTCGGCTGATCCGCACGGCCGTGGGGCGGACCGGCCGCCGCCGACCGCCTCGGAACGATCCCGATGCCGCCGGTCGCTTCGCGGGCACGATGCGCTCGGGCGTGTGCGCGTTCTTGACGCATGCCGTCCGAAGCCAGTAAGGCTCCTTGACTGAATCGATTGAAGCGTGCGTTCCGCGTGTCAGGAGTCGGCATGTCCGTTGACGTGCTCCGTGGCCTAAAGGCCGGGGATTCCGGCCTGGGTCGTGTGACCCTTCCGGGGGCTTCCTGCTTCAGCGTGCTGTGCCGGGGCTTTCGTCCGGGTCTTACCGGCAGTTCGAAGAGGACGTTGCGTGCTGCGTTGTGGTCGCGGTCGTGCATGGCGCCGCACTGGCTGCACGTCCACTCGCGGACGTGCAAGGGTTTGGGTCCGTCGCGGAATCCGCAGGCCGAGCAGACCTGGGAGGACGGGAAGGCCCGGTCCACCGTGGCGAAGGTGCGGCCGTGCTTGGCCGCCTTGTACTCGAGCATGCCGACGAACGCGGACCATCCCGCGTCGTGCACGGACTTGGCGAGCCGGGTGCGGCCGAGACCGGCCACCGCGAGGTCTTCCACGTACACCGCTTGGTTGTCGCGGATGATCTGCGTGGAAGCCTTGTGGTGGAAGTCCCGGCGCCGGTCCGCCACCCTGGCGTGCTGACGTGCCACCTTGATACGGGCCTTGGCCCGGTTCTTCGACCCCTTCTGCTTGCGGGACAACTCCCGCTGAAGGCACCGGAGTTTCTTCTCCGCCCGGCGCAGGAAGCGGGGGCTGTCGATCTTCCGGCCGTCGGACAGCACCGCGAACGCGGACAGGCCCAGGTCGATACCGGCGTCGGTCTCCGCCTCCGGGAGGATGTCCGGTGCGGTGTCGACGACGAAGCTGAGGAAGTACCGGCCCGCACTGTCCTTGGTGACGGTCAGGGACGTGGGTGTGACGGGAAGCCGGCGCGACCACTTGACCTTGAGGTTGCCGACTTTGGCCACGTATACCGTGCCGTTGTCCTGGACGCTGAAGGCGTTGGTGTTGAGGCGGACCGATTGCCGGGTGTCCTTCTTCGACTTGTAGCGGGGAGGGCCGACCTTGCGGCCCTGCCGCTTGCCCTTGAGGCTGTCGAAGAAGTTCTTGTAGGCGGTGTCGAGGTTTCGAAGGGACTGTTGCAGGACGACCGCTGACACGTCCGCGAGCCGGGCGCGTTCCTCGGTGCGCTTGGCCTGGGTGATACGCAGCCGCGACAACTCCGCCGACTTCACATACGGCAGCCCCGCTGCGTGCGCTTCTCTCCGGTCGCGCAGGCAGTCGTTCCACACCACGCGGGCGCACCCGAACGCCTGGGCCAGCGCACGGCGCTGGGTGGCATCCGGGTAGGCCCGAAAGTTGTAGCGGAGCTGCATAACCACCTCCCTATCGGGTACGCCGACGAGAACTCGCCGGGCCGCCACCCCATCGAGTGGTCCCTGGCGTGGCTCGCCCTGGGCTGCGTGGCGTTCCTGGTGTGGGCGCGGCTGGAGAGGGTGTGGCCGTTCGGGGAGAAGGAGATCAGCGAGGAGTACGCGGCCGTGCAGGACCCGGACGACACCAAGCCCGCCGTAGGTACCTGACACCGGCCGCCCCTCGGCACCTGACACCAGCTCGACCTCGGCATCTGGCACCCGCAGTGGCACGGCGCTGCGCGTACACGTTGACATGCAAGCGATTGCCTGCATAACGTTGAGTGTGCGATCAGACGACGACTCCGGGATGGACAAGGTCTTCAAGGCGCTGGCCGACGAGACGCGCAGACGGTTGCTCGACCGGCTGCACGAACACAACGGGCAGACGCTGGGCGAGCTGTGCGGGCGCATCGCGATGACGCGCCAGTCGGTGACGCAGCACCTGGCCGTCCTGGAGTCGGCGAATCTGGTCAGCACGGTGCGGCGGGGGCGGGAAAAGCTGCACTACCTCAACCCCGTGCCGCTCCACGAGATGCAGGAGCGGTGGATCGACAAGTTCGAGCGCCCGCGCCTGCGCGCGCTCGGCGCCGTGAAGCGACGAGCCGAGGAAGCCATGACCGACAAGCCGAGTTTCGTGTACGTCACCTACATCGCGAGCACGCCCGAGAAGGTCTGGGAGGCACTCACCGATGCCGACCTGACCGCCGCCTACTGGGGTCACCGCAACGTCTCCGACTGGAAGCCCGGCTCCCGCTGGGAGCACGTGCGCACCGACGGCTCGGGCATCGCCGACGTGGTCGGCACCGTCGTCGAGAGCGAGCCCCCGACCCGCCTGGTCACGACCTGGGCCGCCCCTGAGGACGAGGGGAAGGAGGACCGGTACTCGCGGGTCACGTACGACATCCGCCCGCACGAGGACATCGTCCGCCTGACGGTCACCCACGAGGACCTCAAGGACGAGGGCGAGCGCTCCGACGTGTCGCAGGGCTGGGCGGCGGTGCTCTCCAACCTCAAGTCGATGCTCGAGACCGGCAGCCCGCTCCCGCAGGCGCCGTGGCAGATGCCGGGGCGCTGACCCGCCTCGTCGGGATGCCCGTGCCGCGTAAACGGTGACGGCCCTTCCGTTCTATCTCAACTGTTTGTGTCAACTCCCTTGTTGTGCAAGGGAGTTGACTTTTCTTCGCCCTTGACTGGTTCAGACCAAGGCGGTTGGGTGTGGCTTCGTCCCGTCCATCGCGGCCGATTCCGCGACCAGAAAGGGCATCCCGCATGCGTACCCCCCACGCCCTGCTCGCCACGACCTCCGCGCTCGCCGCGGTGCTCGTGCCGACCCCGGCCCACGCCGCCACGCCGGTCCCGGCGGCCGGCTCGTACTACGTCCAGAGCGCCGTGACCGGCCTCAACGCCTCGGACGACCGGGGAGCGGTGGAGCAGCACAGACCCCGCGGCGACGAGGACCACCAGCGGTGGAATCTCCGGGCGAACGGATCCTCGTCCGGGTCGTACGTCCTCGAGAGCGTCGACACGGCGGGCAGTTGTCTCGGCCGCTCAGGCGGTCAGGCCCGCACCGTCGCCTGCACCGGCTCCGACGCCGCCTGGGAGATCAGCCCCGTCGGCGACGACGAGTACACCCTCAAGGCCCCCGGCTCGGATGACTACTTGACGTCGGCGAACAAGCCCTCCGGCGCCAACTACCCGGACCAACTGGCCGTCGGCGGGCCGGGCAGCCTCGCCGCCTGGTACCTCACCCCGGTCAGTCCCACCACCCTTCCGATGCCGCCGCAGGACCAACGGACCCTGGACCAGGTCACGTTCCTCACCGCCCACAACGCCTATGCCAACGGAGTGGACGGCGGCTTCGCCCCGCCCTTCGTGAACTTCTTCCCCAACCAGTCCCGCGGCATCGATCGACAGCTGGCCGACGGCGTCCGCGGGTTCATGCTGGACATCCATCAGACCCCGGACGGGGCGATCCTGTGCCACGACAGCTGCACGCTGGTCAGCAGGCCCGTGGCGCTGTGGGTGGACGTGCAGCGGATGGTGGACTTCCTCAAGACCCATCCCGACCAGGTGGTCACCGTCTTCCTGGAGGACTACGTCGATCCCGGTGTCCTGCGCTCCGAACTCGCCCGTGTCGGCGGCCTGTCCGACGTGCTCTACCGCCCCGACCGGGAGGGTGTACGCGAGCACGGGTGGCCGAAGATGGCCGACCTCGTCGCCGCCGGCCACCGCCTGCTGATCTTCAGCGACCACAGCCGCGCCGTCGACGAGTCGGCCGGGCTGACGCGGGACAGCTTCGGCGTGATGTACCAGAGGGAGTGGACCGTCGAGAACTACTGGTCCATGGGGCCGGGCGCCGGTTCCTCCGACTGGTCCTGCTACAGCCGCTGGTACGACGCGGGCACCAACACCCCGCTGACGCGCACCGAGACCGGCTTCCGGCCGTTGTTCGTCATGAACCACTTCCGCGATGCCACGGTCGCCGCCACGGCGCAGACGGACAACACCAAACTCGCCGACCGCGCCCGGCGGTTCTGCCAGCCGGCCGCCCGCAAGAAGCCCAACTTCCTGGCCGTGGACCGGTACGACCTCGGCGACCCGATGGCGGCCGTCGACGCCCTCGACACGTACATATATCCGTAAACGGGCGTACGGGTGCCGCGGCTCGTCCGCCGTAGGGACCAGGGCGGAGGCAGGGGCCAGGGTGGAGGCGGAAGGCGGCTGTCGCGCGGGCGCCCGCCGGAAGGATCCGGTCCCCCCGGACGCGGCGAACCCTGCGGTCGCGCTCGGCGCCCCTTTCATAATGGGGTGCGGGCGCAGCCGTAGGGCTGCGCCCCGGCTGACTACAATCGCGTAGACGGTCTACCGAACTGTGGACGAGGACGGGGTGAGAAACGTTCCCATGAGCGACCCGAAGGATGAACGCCGACCGGCCGGCGAGCTCGAAGCGAGCGTCATGGGCGCCCTCTGGGCCGCCGGCGGCCCCCAGACGCCCGGGCAGGTGCAGCTCAGCCTGGGCGCGGGCCTCGCGCGCACCACGGTGACGACGATCCTGTCCCGCCTGCACGAGAAGGGGATCGTCGGCCGGCGGCGCGAGGGCCGCGGGTTCGCCTACTTCCCGGTCCAGGACGCCCAGGGGCTCACCGCGCGCCGGATGCACACCGAGCTCGACCGCGACGCCGACCGCGAGACGGTGCTCGCGCGCTTCGTCGCCCAGCTCAGCGCGGACGACGAGCGCGTCCTGCGCGACCTGCTGGAACCCGGTGACTGAATGATCGCCCTGCTGCTCCTGCCGCTCGTGCTGCCGCTGGCCATGCCCGCGCTGGCCCGGCGCACCCTCGCCCGGCTCGCGCCCGCCGCCGCGCTGTGGGTGATCACCGTCGCGGTCGTGGTCCTCGCGGGCTGCTCGCTGGCCGCGCTCGGCGCGTTCGTCCTGACCGGGCTGCTCCAGCTGCCGCTCTTCGCCGCGCTCGGTGAGCTCGTCCACCCGCTGCACACGGCTTCCGACCTGTTCGTCGTCCCGGCGGCCGCCCTCTCCGTCGGCGTGCTCGCCGTGTGCGCCGGGACACTGCTCCGCTCGGTCCTGCGTCAGACCCGTGCCTTCCGGGCGGCGCGCACGGAAGCCGGGCGCGGGCCCGCCGCGGGCGACCTGTGCGTGGTCGACTCGCCACGCCCCGACGCGTACGCGCTGCCCGGTCGCCCGCATCGCATCGTCGTCACGACCGCCATGCTGCGCAGCCTGGACGCGGCCGAGCGGGAGGCGCTGTTCGCGCACGAGCGGGCGCACAACGGCGGTGGTCACCACTACTTCCTGGCGGCGGCCGAACTCGCCGCGCACTGCCATCCCGCGCTGCGCCCGGTCCGCGAGACCATCCGGCTCGCGGCCGAGCGCGCCGCCGACGAGGCCGCCGCCGACGCCGTCGGCGATCGGCGACTGACAGCCCGGGCCATCGCTCGCGCCGCCCTCGCCGGCCAGGCCGCCCGCTCCGAGCGCCCGGACTTCGCCCCCGCCGCGACGACCGGGCCCGTCCCCGAGCGCGTCCGGGCGCTCCTGTCCGCGCCCGCCGCTTCGCGTCGCGCCGCGCCCTGGATCGCGGTCCTGCTGGTCGCGTGCGCGGGTGTCTCCTGCGTCGCCTCGGCGACCGGGATGATCGACTTCCATCACCGGGTCGAGGTGGCGCAGGGCGAGGAGAGCCGCTGAGCGGGCGCTGCCCGCCGGGGTCGACGTAACCGCACGTGAGGTGCCTTCAGGGGTGAGTGGCGCCGACGGGGTTTTACGTATAACCTCACGCGCTACCACCTCCACGGAAAGGCCCCGATGAGACGCGTCGCCCTGGTCACCCTCGTCGTCGACGACTACGACGAGGCGCTCCGCTTCTACACCGAGGCCCTCGGTTTCCGGCTCGTCGAGGACGCTCCTCGGCCCGACGGCTCGCGCTGGGTCGTGGTCGAGCCGGGCCCGGAGGGGCAGGGCACCGGACTGCTCCTCGCCCGCGCGAAGGACGAGGGCCAGCGCGCCCGCGTCGGCGACCAGACCGGCGGCCGGGTCGGGTTCTTCCTGCACACCGACGACTTCGCCCGCGACCACGCCCGGATGCGTGCCGCCGGCGTGACCTTCCTGGAGGAGCCCCGCCACGAGCCGTACGGCACCGTCGCGGTCTTCCAGGACCTGTACGGCAACCGCTGGGACCTGCTCCAGCCAGCCACCGCCTGACTCACCCCCCCCGTCACCGCGCCACCTGCCGAGGAACCGCCGTATGACCGCGCCCCGCATCGACACCGACCCCCTCCGCCGGCTCCCCAAGGCCGTGCTGCACGACCACCTCGACGGCGGCCTGCGCCCCGCCACGGTCATCGAGCTCGCCGCGACGGTCGGCCACACCCTGCCCACCACCGACCCCGACGAGCTGGCCGCCTGGTACGTCGAGGCCGCGGGCTCCGGTGACCTCGTGCGCTACATCGGCACCTTCGAGCACACCCTCGCCGTCATGCAGTCCCGCGAGGGCCTGCTGCGCACGGCCGAGGAGTACGTTCTCGACCTCGCCGCCGACGGTGTCGTCTACGCCGAGGTGCGCTACGCCCCCGAGCTGATGGTCCGGGGCGGGCTGACCCTGAACGAGGTCGTCGAGACCGTGCAGGAGGGCCTGGCGGCCGGTATGGCCAAGGCGGCCGCCGTCGGCACCCCCGTCCGCGCCGGCACCATCCTCTGCGGGATGCGGATGTTCGACCGCTGCCGCGAGATCGCCGAGCTGACCGTCGCCTACCGCGACGCCGGAGTCGTCGGCTACGACATCGCCGGCGCCGAGGACGGCTTCCCGCCCGCCGACCACCTCGCCGCCTTCGAGCACCTGCGCGGCGAGAGCATGCCGTTCACCATCCACGCCGGTGAGGCGCACGGCCTGCCCAGCATCCACCAGGCGCTGCAGGTGTGCGGCGCCCAGCGCATCGGCCACGGTGTGCGCATCACCGAGGACATCGCGGGCGACAAGCTCGGCCCTCTCGCGGCCTGGGTGCGCGACCGCCGGATCGCCCTGGAGATGTGCCCGACGTCCAACCTCCAGACCGGCTGCGCCACTTCGATCGCCGAGCACCCGATCACGGCCCTGAAGGACCTGGGCTTCCGGGTCACCCTCAACACCGACAACCGTCTGGTCTCGGGGACGACGATGACCCGGGAGATGTCCCTGCTGGTCGAGGAGGCGGGCTGGACGGTCGAGGATCTGCGCACGGTCACGGTGAACGCCGTCAAGAGCGCGTTCATCCCGTTCGACGAACGAGGCGCCCTCATCGAGGACGTGATCCTGCCCGGTTACGCGGCCGCGCTCTGAAGCAGCCCCCGCAGATAGGCGGCCTGTCCGGCGTGCTGAAGGTCGTCGGACAGGACGCTGACCAGCCGTACGCCCAGGCTGACCGGGGGGTCCCAGCGCTCGTCCACGACGCGTTCGAGGTCCTTGGCCGCGAGGTTCCGCAGCACCCCGAGGGTCTGCTCGTGCACCGCGTCGTAGTACCCGGTCAGCAGGTCGGCCGAGTCGACCCGCACCTTGGCGACCTTCGCGGGGCTGTGCCCGTAACCCGTGTCGTGGCGCGGCAGGTCCAGCCCGAACCGTTTCTCCCAGTCCTGTGACAGCCACACCTGGTCGAGGTCGAAGGCGTCGGCGATGTGGTCGTCCTGGACCCGGGTGAGATGCCACACCAGCCAGGCGATGGAGTTGGCGTCGGGCACCGGGCGGGCATGGAGCTCGTCCGGTCCGAGGCCGTCGAGGGCGGCATGGACTTCTTCCCGGATGCGGCCGTAGCCGTCGATGAGGATGTCCCGTGCGTGCATACGACCACCATGGCGCATCCCCGTCCGTCATGCGCCCGGAATCCGGCACCCCCCGGTCTCCAGCAGGCTCAGCAGCGCCCGTGCCGCCGGGCTGGTGGCCCGCGCGGGCGGAAGCAGGGCGACCGTCTCGTACTCCGCCTCGCCCGTGTCCTTGAGAGGGAGCGCCGAGAGGGATGCCCGCTTGTGGCGGAAGTGCCGGGGTACGGCGGCGATCCCGAGGTTCTCGTCGACCAGGTCCAGCAGGCCGTGTACGTCGTTCACCTCCAGGGCGACCGTGCGGCGCACCCCGGCCGCGGCGAAGGCGGCGTCGGTGATGCGGCGCGGACCCCAGTCGGGGTGGAAGTCGACGAAGACCTCGTCGGCGAGGTCGTCCGGGGTGACGGGCTCCCCGGCGACGGCGAGCCGATGGCTCGGGTGGCACAGCACGGTCATCGGCTCGCTCGTCAGCCCCACCGAGCGCAGCTGGTCGGTGTCGTCCTGCGTCCGGTAGGCGAAGGCCAGGTCGAGCCGCCCGGCCGCGACCTCCTCGGCGAGTGCGCCCGAACCCGCCTGCCGCAGCCGGATCTCCACGTCCGGATGCCGCCGCCGGAACGCGGCCAGCAGCCCCGCCACGTGCACCCCGGCGATGCACTGCTCGGTGCCCAGCGCCAGCGTCCCGCGCACCACGCCCTGCACCGCCGCGACCGCCTCGTGCGCGGCCCGCACCTGCGCCAGGATGCGCTCCGCCTCGGCCAGCAGCGCCCGCCCCGCCTCGGTCAGCGTCACCCGCCGGGTGGTGCGCACGAACAGCGGGGCCCGCAGCTCCCGCTCCAGCGCCCGGATCGAGGCCGACAGCCCCGACTGGGACACCAGCAGCCGCTCGGCGGCCCGGGTGAAGTGCTGGTCCTCGGCGACGGCGACGAAGTGCCTCAGCTGGCGCAGTTCCATGATTGAGAAGCGTATCCGCTGAATTCCATCGGATTCTTCTGTTGGACCGCTGCATGCGGCCCAGGGAAGAGTGGCATCGGTAGATCGTGTGCCAACCCTCAGGAGTCGCGTTGTACACCGCACACCCCGACCGCTACGCCGACATGCCCTACCGGCGCACCGGACGCAGTGGCCTCAAGCTTCCGGCCCTGTCGCTCGGCCTGTGGCACAACTTCGGCCCGGACCGCCCGGTCGAGACCCAGCGGGCCATCCTGCGCCGCGCCTTCGACCTCGGCGTCACCCACTTCGACCTGGCCAACAACTACGGCCCGCCGCCCGGCGCCGCCGAGTCCGCCCTCGGCGAGGCCCTCGCGGCGGACTTCGCGCCCTACCGCGACGAACTGGTCATCTCCACCAAGGCCGGCTACCTCATGTGGCCCGGCCCGTACGGCGAATGGGGCTCGCGCAAGTACCTGCTGTCGTCGCTCGACCAGAGCCTGAAGCGGATGGGCCTGGACTACGTCGACATCTTCTACTCGCACCGGCCGGACCCGGAGACTCCGCTGGAGGAGACGATGGGCGCCCTGCACTCGGCGGTCCAGCAGGGCAAGGCGCTCTACGTCGGCGTCTCCAACTACTCGGCGGAGCAGACCCGTGAGGCCGCCCGCATCCTCGGCGAGCTGGGCACCCCGCTCCTCATCCACCAGCCGCGCTACTCCATGCTCGACCGCCGCCCCGAGGAAGAGGGCCTCCTGGACGCCCTCGACGAGCTCCAGGTCGGCTCCATCGCCTACTCCCCGCTGGAGCAGGGCCTGCTCACCGGCCGCTATCTCGACGGCATCCCCGAGGGCTCCCGCGCGGCGAGCGACAGCCCCTTCCTCACCTCCGACGCGGTGACCGAGGAGCTGGTGGGCAGGCTGCGTGCCTTGGACGAGGTCGCCAAGGGCCGCGGCCAGACGCTGGCCCAACTGGCCCTGGCCTGGGTGCTGCGCGGCGGCCGGGTGACCTCGGCCCTCGTCGGTGCGAGCAGCGCGCGGCAGATCGAGGACAGCGTCGCGGCGACCCGCCAACTGGACTTCGACGCCGAGGAGTTGGCGAGGATCGACGCGATCGTCGGCATCGCCCGCTAGCCGCGAGCGCATAGCGCTGTGGACCGTGGAGCGCACCTGTGTGGTGCGCGGCATGGCGGTCTCAGCTCAAGGGGTTGGGGGGAGCGTAAGTCCGGTGCCGTCCGCGGGGGTTCCCGGCGGGCGGCACCGGTCTTGAGCCCTGCGCGTCGGCCCACACGTCGATGCGGCCGGGCTGGTGACCGGACCAGTACGTCTTGCCCTCGTTGTCGTAGATCTTGGCCTAGTACGGGGTGAGGAACGTGTAGGCGCCGGTCACCGACACCGCGCGCTGCGGGGCCAGGACCGCCGAGGCATCGTCCGACGGCGTGGAACTCTCCCTTCGCGCGGAAATCCAGAAATGGCCGCAGCGAGACATGGTGAATTCGTCCCACCCGAGGCCGCTGTTCCGGAATTACCCGATTCTTCCGCCGAGTGCGGCCTGCCGTGAGCATCCCGCTTGATTCTTCCCTGGTCAAGGCGTCAAGAATCGGGGTGTGCGGGTTGTTCGTGTGCACTCGATGGATGGTTGGGTCGGCGGCGATAAAGGTGGTCGAATATTGTATAAAGCCGTGCTGTTTTTCTCGGACGCACGCGACAAGCGGTTGATTGAATTCCGAGTGGAATTTCTTGCTGCGTGAATCCATTTGCGGAATGGAGCCGCCGTCCGCGGCCCAGGCCGCGCCGACCGCCCCCGTGTGGGCCTGCGGCTGGGTGGCGTTCCCTCGGGTAAGAGCGGTGGCCGGATTCGGGCCCCGCGGCTGTCGCATTCAGGCCATCAAGAGCGCCGAATATGCCAAGAGAGTGGCCGGAAACTAATGGTGACAGTGTTTCAAGGGTGAAGATACTCGAAAGAAAGGGGGCCTTCACCGCACGGGGTTGCACGGAAGCCTTCATCGCACAGGAGCCGCACGGAAGGCGATGACCGGCCGCGGTCGAACAGGAAAGCGAGTATCGGCCGCAGACCGGCAACACGACGGGGGAGTGATGATCGTGCACGACGAATTCCTGTGCCATGTCACCGCGTACGGCACCTGCGACGGCCGGCGTATCGGCGTACCGCTCGGCACCTACCGCGCGCCCACCCTCGCGCTCGCGCTCTGGTGGTTACGGGACCGGGCGTCCTGGATCGCCGAACGGCTCGATCCGCGCCCGGAGAACGAGGTCTTCCCGTCCGGCTCGCTCGTGCCCGTCGCGGACGACGTACCCGACGTGCCCGCGGTGCTGCGCGCCTGGTGTGCCGACGTGGCCCGACAGGAGCGCGTGGCCGAGGAGCTCGCGGACGGACGGCTGGTGCGGGTCGCAGCCGGCGACGACACCACCGAGTACGAGCTGCTCGCGGAGTCCGTCGACGCCTTGCGCATGCAGCGGACCATCCCCGGGCTCTTCCTCCCCGTCGCCTGACGTCCGGCGCCCACCGCCTGACACGGGTCGCTCACCCCCGGAGCCGGTCGGCGCACAGCTGGGCGAATCGGTAGAATTCTGGCCATGGCGGAGCGGTCGGTCGCCCCGGCGGCGCCCGAGCTCGTGCTGGAGACCGACATGGGCTCCACGCTGATGAGTCCGGGCCGTGACTACCACGTCGGACGCGACCCGTTGAGTGACATCGTGCTCGACGATGCCCGGGTCTCGTGGCACCACGCGGTGCTGCGGCCCGATGACGGCCACTGGCTACTCGAGGACGAGCACAGCACCAACGGCACCTACACCGACGGCCGCCGCATCCACGAATCGGACGTCGGCCCGGGCAGCGTCATCCGCTTCGGCAACCCCTCCGACGGGCCCCGCGCCGTCCTGGCCAGCCGCCCCGCGCCCGACCCGGAACGCCCGACCAGCGTCTCGATGCCGGCCCTGACCGGAACCTTCCGGCAGCCCACCACCGTACGGCCGCTGCCCCAGCGCACCGTCCGGATCGGCCGGGCCGCCGACAGCGACCTGGTCATCGACGACCTGATCGTCTCGCGGCGGCACGCCGAGCTGTGCCGGCACGCGGACGGCACGTACGAGATCGCCGACCTCGGCAGCCACAACGGCACGTTCCTCAACGGTCAGCCCGTCACCCGCGCCCCGATCGGACCCGGCGACATCGTCGGCATCGGACACTCCGCGTTCTGCCTCGTCGGCGACGAACTGCAGGAGTACGTCGACACCGGCGAGGTCTCCCTCGACGTGCAGGACCTCACGGTCACCGTCGACCGCGGCCGCAAGGTCCTCCTCGACCACGTGTCCTTCCCGGTGCGGGAGAAGTGCCTGCTCGCGGTGGTCGGTCCCAGCGGGGCCGGCAAGTCCACGCTCCTCGGCGCCCTGACGGGACAGCGGCCCGCCGAGCACGGCACCGTGCTGTACGACGGCCGGGACCTCTACCGCGAATACGCCGAACTGCGCCAGCGCATCGGCCTGGTCCCGCAGGACGACATCCTGCACGTCCAGCTGACCGTGCACAGCGCCCTCGGCTACGCCGCCGAACTGCGCTTCCCCGAGGACACCGAGAAGGCCGAGCGCCGGAACCGGGTCGAGGAGGTGGTCCGCGAACTGGGCCTGTGGGAGCGGGTCCGGCAGCCCGTGCACAGCCTCTCGGGCGGGCAGCGCAAACGCGTCAGCGTGGCGCTGGAACTGCTCACCAAGCCCTCCCTGCTCTTCCTCGACGAGCCGACCTCCGGTCTCGACCCCGGCATGGAGCACTCGGTGATGCACATGCTGCGCGGCCTCGCCGACGACGGCCGCACCGGCCGTACCGTCATCGTCGTCACCCACAGTGTGCTCAGCCTCGACGTCTGCGACCGGCTGCTCGTGCTCGCGCCGGGCGGGAGGGTCGCCTACTACGGTCCGCCCGACGAGGCCCTCCAGTTCTTCGGCTTCGAACGGTGGCCGCAGGCCTTCGAGGCGTTCGAGAAGGACCGTGATCACGACTGGGCCGGCGAGTACCGGAACTCGTCGTACCACCAGAAGTACGTCGTGAACTCCACCGCGCAGCCGCGTACGCCGCGCGCCGGACCGGTCGCCGCGGCCCCGCCGCCCCGACCCCGCAGCTGGGGCGCCCAGTTCAGCACCCTGGTGCGCCGCTACACGGCCGCGCTCAGCGCCGACCGCATCTTCCTCGCCACCATCATCGGGCTGCCGTTCGTCATGGGCGCGATGGCCCGGGCGGTCGCCGGCGGCAGCCTCAGCCCGCAGACCGCGATGAACACGCTGCTCACCCTGTGCGTGGGCGGCGTGCTGACAGGTACCGCCAACGCCGTGCGCGAGCTGGTGAAGGAACGCGTGATCTACCAACGGGAGCGGGCCGTCGGCCTGCCCAGATCGGCGTACCTGCTGTCGAAGGTGGTCGTCCTCGGCGCGATCACCGTGCTGCAGGCCGTGGTGCTCACCCTCGTCGGCCTGCTCGGCGTCGACCTCCACGCCCCCGGCGGCAAGGGCGTCCTGATGCCGCCGCTGGTCGAACTCACCCTCGCCGTCGCCCTGCTCGCCTTCGCCTCGATGCTGCTCGGCCTCGTGGTCTCGGCGGTGGTGCGCAAGGAGGAGGTGACGATGCCGCTCCTGGTGCTGCTCACCGTCGTCCAGGTCGTCTTCTGCGGAGCCCTGCTGAAGCTGCACGGCGTGCCCGGCCTCGACCAGCTGTCCTGGCTGGTGCCCTCGCGGTGGGGCCTGGGCGCGATGGCCGGCACCGTCGACCTGGCCAAGATCGTGCCCGGGCCCCTGACCGCCGACCCGTTCTTCCGGCACTCGGCCGACGTGTGGCTGCGCAACATGAGCATGCTGGTCGTGCTGTCGTCCGTGTACTGCTTCGTGGTCTCCCGCGTGCTGCGCCTCTACGAACCCGCCGTGATGCGGAAGTAGGCCGTGCGATGACGAGCCCCGGCTTCCGGCCCACCCACGTCGTCCCCCAGTCCGGGCTGCCCGCCTGGGAGACCCCGGACCCCACCCGGCCCACCGTGCCCCTCGATCCGCTGCTGCCGGTGCAACTGGTCGACCGGCGCGGCGAGTGGGGGCACATCCGCTGCGCCAACGGCTGGTCCGCCTGGGTCGACGGCCGCTGCCTGGTCTCAGTACCGCACGATCCGCCCGCCGCCGACGGGCCGCTCGGCGACTCGGCCGACCCGCGCCCGCTGCTGGCCCGCGCCGAGCAGGCCCTGGCCGACTACCGGGTCGCCCTGGAGCAGCTCGCGGGCGGCGATCTCGACGGCGAGGCCTTCCGCGGCCGTACGCGGGGCCTGCGGATCGGGGTGGTCGTCGACGGCGAGTCCGTGTGGCTGTACGACGCCGACGAGGGGCGGTGGATGTACGGCGACGGACGGCGGCTGACCACCTACGCCACGGACGACCGGGAGCCACGGGAAACCCAGGCGCCGCGGGACACCCAGGCGCAGGGTCACGCACCCACGCGCGTGGTGGCCCCGGAGGCGGGCGAGCTGTGACGGCGTGCGCCCTGGACCTGTCACGGCATGCGCCCTGAACCGTGACGGCGTGCGCTCTCGTCCGCGACGGAGGGCGCCCCGAACCGTGAAGTGCAGCCCCCCGCGCCGTCTACCGCGCGCCTACATCGCCCCGACGGTGCACCGGCCGCGCGAGCAGTCCGCCCAGGAACCCGGCGACCAGTCCCCACAGGGCCGCGAGGCCGACCGCGGGCCACAGGTCGGCCCTGAGCAAGAGCTCTCCGGACAGTCCGCCGCCCAGGTCGCCGATGCCGAGCAGGGACAGGCCGTAGTGCGCCGAGATCCGGGCGGCGAGGCAGATCATGAACACAGTGAGGGCCAGCGCGACGGCCAGGTGCAGGGCGTGCTGCCAGGCCCGCATGCGGGCCGGTGACCATGCCGCCATCAGGAAGGCGGCGGCCAGGATCAGCACCGCGTCCACCACCGGGAGCCACCACACCCGGCCGTCGTGCTCGGCGAGCGTCGACAGGTTCAGCGTGGAGACGTCCGGGGCGCGCAGCACCTGGTCCAGGACATGGGGCATGGGCAGTCCCAGGGGACCGTCCACGCGGCCGTGCCAGGTGGCGCCCAGCCCGAGCGTCAGGGCCAGCCAGACCAGGTTCGGCAGACCGAGCAGGATCACCGCGAACGTCTCCGCGACGTGCCCGCGCGTCGCCGCCGTCACCAACGCGACGACGACGCCCACGACGACGTACGCGATCAGCAGCACGACCATCGCGTGCGCGGCAGGACGCACCGACTCCTGGAACCGCAGCAGCCGCCCCGGCAGCGGCGCCCCGCGCGAGACCACCAGGGCCAGCACCAGGACGCCGGCCAGCCACAGCAGCCCGAACAGCACGGTCTGCGGGACGTCCGTGGTGAACCCGAGCTTCGGCGCCGCGTCGAGCAGGTCGGTGACGGCGCTGAGCGTGCCGTTGCCGGTATCCACGGCGAAGGTCTGCCTCGCCCCCAGGGCCGCGCCGATCAGCACGAGTGCCCACAGCGCCGCGATCCGGGCGGCCCACCCGGCCAGCTCACCGGCTCCGGCGACCGCCCGGTGCCGCAGCGGCCGCAGGAATCCCTCGGCCACCACGAAGGTCCCGGCGAGCGTGACCGACAGCGGGATCACCGTCAGCTCCGCCCGGGACTCGGCGAACACCCCGGCATTCCCCGAGAGCTCGACGGTGCCCCCGACCGCCGCCACCACGGTCGCCAGGACGACCCGGACGAACGCGTTGTCGGGAAGGCCGGTCGCGCCCGCCGCCCACAGCCCCAGCGCGGCCACCACGACCATCGCGACCAGCCCGGCCAGCACCACGGCCCCGGCCCGTACCCAGCCATGACGGGCAACTGCCTGGTCGGACGCGGTTCGGGCACTCACCCTGCCACGCTAAACAGCCCCGGGACGGCCCGCCCGCGGAGCCGGGCCGTCCGCGTCCGCTTGCGGGGTGAGGAGGACCGGAGCACACAATGGGCTAGGGGTGTGACACAAGGCAGCCGAGGCGGCTGAGGCAACCGACGCGGCTGGAGCGGCTGGAGCGACTGTCGGGTGGCAAGGGCGACTTGGCTGCCCGGTGACTTAGGTACCTATCGACACGTACCGCCAAGTGTGTCGGGAGGAAGAGTTCGTGAGCGTGGAACCTCCGTCCTCGGAACGCCCCACAGGACCGCCCTCAGGTCCTCTGTCGGGTCCCTCCCAGCCGCCTCCGGGGCCACCGTCGCAGCCTCCGGGAGGCGGCGGTGGCGAGGAACCGGAACCGCATCGGCCGTGGTGGAAGTCCGCCCCGCGCATCGCCGCGGCCACCGCCGGCGTCGTGATCGCCGTGGTCCTGGCCGTCGTCCTGTCCAACCTGACCGGCGGCCCGGCCAAGGGCGGAGAGGTCTTCCTGGAGGCCGCGAACGAGACGGGCCAGGACGCCTACACCGACTCGGCGAACACCACGGCGGCGAAGGACCACTCGGTCCCACCGCTCACCACCTCCCCGGCCGCGGCCACCGGGCCGACCACCGAGGTGCGCGGGGTGGACGGCGGGTCCGACGGGCTGTACAGCGGCCGGCGTGACGTCTCCAGCTGTGACGTCGAGAAGGAGATCAGGACGCTTCACGCGTCCCCGTCCAAGAACCGCTCCTTCGCCAAGACGGTGGGCGTCCGGCCGGACGCCGTTCCCGCCTATCTGCGCTCGCTCACCCCCGTACAGCTGCGCGCGGACACTCGCGTCACCTTCCACGGCTACCGCGACGGCTCCGGCACCGAACGCCAGGCCGTCCTGCAGACGGGCACGGCCGTCCTCGTCGACGGGCACGGGATGCCCCGGGTGCGCTGCGCCTGCACCAACCCGCTGAGCGCGCCGGTCGCGCAGCGGGGCACGCCCCAGATGAAGGGGAAGGCGTGGTCGGCGTACCGGCCCTCGAATGTCGTCGTGGTCACTCCCGCGCCCCGGGCCGTCCACACCTTCGTGCTCTACGACGCCCGCCACGACAACTGGTTCCAACGTCAGCGGGGCGACAACACCGGCCACACGGACCAGCTTGCCCAGCCGCCACCGAACTGGGTGGACCCCGTGAAACCGCCCCGTGAGAAGCCGCAGGGCGCGTGTGTCTCGCCCGGGGCCACGCAGACGCCCGGCGCGCCGACGGCACCCTGCCCGGGCAGCCCGTCGCCCTCGTCCTCGTCGCCCTCGTCCACGTCGCCTTCGTCGTCTTCCCCGGGTTCGAAGCCGCCGTCGTCGGAGTCGCCTTCGTCCGGGAAGCCGTCGTCCGAGAAGCCTTCTTCTGAGAAACCTTCGTCCGAGAAGCCGTCCTCGGAGAAGCCTTCTTCTGAGAAACCTTCGTCCGAGAAGCCCTCTTCGGAGAAGCCGTCCTCCGAGTCGCCCTCGTCCGAGAAGCCCTCGTCCGAGGCCCCGAAGTCGGAGGCGCCGAAGTCGGAGGCCCCGAAGTCCGAAGCGCCGAAGTCGGAGGCCCCGAAGTCGGAGGCCCCCAAGACCGAGGGACCGCCCTCCTCCGCCGGGCCCGCCTCCTCGGAGAAGGTGACCTCCGGGCCGCCGGCGTCCGAGCCGGGGACCTCGCGGTCGGCCCCGTCACAGCCGTCGGCGCCCGCGTCCCCGCCCAGCGTGGTCCAGTCGTAGTCGGGCGCGGCCACCGGGTCGGCCGCCACCGGTTCGCCGACGGTGCGCGCCCGCCGGACGCGTTACCGGGACTCTTGCAGAAAGCCCCGGCGTTCGCGCCGGGGATGAATGCATCTGAAGACTGTTCTGACCTGTACTTCAGAGCGGGTGTTGTTGCTGCTCGATGTACTGACGGACGGTCGCCAATGGTGCTCGGCCGCAGGATGCGGAGAAATACGAGGGCGACCACAGGTGCCCGTGCATGACGGCGCGGTTGATCCGGCCGGTGAACTCCTGCCGTATCCGGCGGGCGGAGACTCCCTTGAGGCTGTTGACCAGCTTGGAGACGGCGACCTTGGGCGGGTAGTGGACCAGGAGGTGGACGTGATCGCGTTCGCCGTTGAATTCCTTCAGCTCCGCCTCGAAGTCCTCGCACACCTTGCGCATGATCTCTTCGCAGCGTGTCAGTATTTCGTCGTCGAAGACTCCACGTCGGTACTGTGTCACAAAGACCAAGTGCACATGCATAGCCGAAACAACGTGCCTACCTCGTCTGTAGTCGTTTTGCTCCGTCACGAGACCAATCCTAGTAGGGTCTTGGTCATGCAGCTCCGCTACAACTTTCGGGCCTACCCGGATGCCGGGCAGTGCCGTGCGCTGGCGCGGGCGTTCGGGTGCGCGCGAGTGGTGTGGAACGACTGTCTGCGTGACCGGAAGGATGCGCACGCGGCGGGGCTGCCGTATGTGAAGTCGGCGGAGTTGTCGCGGCTGCGTATTACTCAGGCCAAGCGCACCGAGGAACGGGCCTGGCTCGCGGATGTGTCGGCGGTCGTCCTGCAGCAGTCTCTGCGGGACCTGGACACCGCCTACAAGAACTTCTTCGACAGCCTGGCGGGCAAGCGGCAGGGCCGGAAGGTCGGCCCTCCTCGGTACAAGTCGAAGAAGGACATCCGGCAGTCGGTTCGCCTCAACACCAACGCCTTCTCCCTGACCCAGAACGGCACGGTGTATGTGGCCAAGGTCGGCCATCTCAAGGTCAAGTGGTCCCGCCGGCTTCCGGCCGCGCCGACGTCCCTGACCGTCACCAAGGACAGTGCGGGCCGGTACTTCCTCAGCTTCGTCGTCGACACCGCACCGGACATCCTCCCCGAAGTGGAGACGGAAGCCGGGATCGATCTCGGCCTGTCCGCGTTCGCCGTGCTGTCCGATGGCCGGAAGATCGACAGCCCCCGCTTCCTGCGGCGGGCGGAGAAGAAACTCCGGCGCTTTCAGCGGGAGCTGTCCCGCAAGCAGAAGGGGTCGAAGAACCGGGCCAAGGCCCGTATCAAGGTGGCACGTCAGCACGCCAGGGTGGCGGACCGGCGCCGGGACTTCCACCACAAGGCTTCCACGCAGATCATTCGCGACAACCAAGCGGTGTATGTGGAGGACCTCGCGGTGTCCGGTCTCGGCCGCAGCCGGCTCGCGAAGCCCGTGCACGACGCGGGATGGTCCGCGTTCGTCGGCATGCTGGAGTACAAGGCGGCCAAGCACGGCCGTATCTTCGCAAAGGTGGACCGGGCTTTCCCGTCCTCCCAGGTCTGCTCGGCCTGCGGATTCCGCGACGGGCCCAAGCCCCTGCACGTCAGGGAGTGGACGTGTGGGACGTGCGGGACTGTGCACGACCGCGACCACAACGCAGCACGTAACGTCCTCTTCGAAGGATGCCGCATCGTCGCCGCCGGACGGGCGGAGACACTAAACGCCTCGTGGAGCGCCGGTAAGACCTGGACGAAAGTCCCGGCACAGCGCGTTGAAGCAGGAAGCCCCCGGAAGGGTCGCACGACCCAGGCCGGATTCCCTGGCCTTTAGGCCAGGGAGCACGTCAAGCTCCTGGTGTCCAGGCGTGCGCGTGTGTGTGTCGTGACGACGCCCGCTGTGCGCGGTCGGCGAACGCGTGACCGGGACTGTGGCGCCCCGCTCGGGGTACGTGCACTGGTGCAGCAGTGTCTGGCCAGATCGGCTTCGAGAGAGAAACGCATGTTCGACCACCTGGACGGGGCAGTGATACCGACTGGTTTCGACGTGCCCGTGGAACCGCTTCGGCGGGCGGCGCACTACACCGGGGAACCGGGATGCATCGCCGCGGCACGGTCCTTCGCCGCGCGCTTCCTCGACCAGCTCAGGACCGAGTGGTGTGCCGCCATCGACGACCGGGCCGATGGTGAGCTGCTGCTGGTGGTGAGCGAGCTGGTCACCAATGCGGACCGGCACAGCGACGGCCCGTACATCCTGGAACTGGAGGGCACGGACATCGCCGTCACGGTGTCCGTCTACGACAGCAGCGTCGCCCTTCCCCGGCCCTTCCCGCGAGACCCCGAGCGCGTCGGCCGGCACGGTCTGGAGATCGTGTACGCCCTCGCCTCGGAGGTGATCGCCGAACGCGTCCCCGTGGGCAAGCGGGTGTGCGCGCTGATGGCGCTCGCCGACTGAGGCTCGCCCACCAAGGCGCTCAGGCTCGGGCTCTCAGGCTCGCTCGCGCAGCCGAGGGCCCGCGGGCGCCGTCCCACGCTGCCGGACGAGGGCGCGCCAGCGGGCCGTGACGTCAGGCGCAGCCGAGTTCGCCCAGCATGCCGTGACGCAGCCGGGCGATGATGCGTTTGATCAGCCGCGAGACATGCATCTGCGAGCATCCCAGCCGATCGCCTATCTCCGTCTGCGTGGCCTCCTCGACGAACCGCAGCCGGAGGATCTCCCGGTCCCGCTCGCTGAGTTCGGCCATGAGCGGGGCCAGGGCGTGGAAGTCCTCGACGAGCCGGAGCCCGTCCTCCTCCACGCCGATGAAGTCGGCGAGGACCGCCTCCCCGTCCTGGGGGCCGTCACCGGTGAGCGCGGCGTCCAGCGAGGAGGAGTTGTAGCCGTTGGAGGCCAGTTGGCCCTCGATCACCTCGTCCTCGGTGATGTTCATCAGCGTGGCGAGTTCGGCGACCGTGGCCTCGCGGTCCAGGCGGCTGGAGAGCTCGTCGCGTGCCTTGGCCAGCTCGACGCGCAGTTCCTGCAGCCGCCGCGGTACGTGCACCGCCCAGGTGGTGTCGCGGAAGAACCGCTTGATCTCACCCACGATGTACGGCAGCGCGAACGAGGTGAACTCCACCTCGCGCGACAGCTCGAACCGGTCGATCGCCTTGATCAGGCCGATCATCCCGGTCTGGACGATGTCCTCCATGTCGTGGCCCCGGCCGCGGAACCGTCCGGCCGCGAACCGCACCAGCGACATGTTCATCTCGATGAGCGTGTGGCGTGCGTACTGGTACTCGTGCGTGCCTTCCTCCAGCTCGGTCAGACGCTGGAAGAACCGGCGGGAAAGCGCCCGCGCGTCGAGCGGGGCAATCGTGCTCGGGTCCTCGATTGCCGGTAGTGCGTCATCGTCTGGCCGTGCCTTCGCGCCCGTCCTGTCCTCGGCGGTCTTCTCGGCGACTACTGCTCCCGGCCGGATCCCGGCGGATTTCATTGCCTCTCCCACGAAAGTCACGGTTCGACGTCTGCCTCTTCGGCCGCTTGGTTCCGGCCCCTGTCCCAGGTTGCGTGCCGGGCCGGATACCCGGAACCCGGCTATCCATGCGTAACTCGCGGTACGGCTGTCCGAAGTGGCGCCATGTCTGACGCGACCTGAACTCCCGCTGGGCGGACCGTTTTCAGGGGAGACGTACGACTTTCATGGGGGGCGTACGACCGGCGCGGGGCCCACGGAGCGTCAGCCGGCGCCCTTCTCCCGCAACTGCCGGAAGAAGGCCCTGACGTCGTCGACCAGCAGGTCAGGCTCCTCCATCGCCGCGAAGTGGCCGCCTCGGTCGAACTCCGTCCAGCGGACGAGGTTCTCGGTGCGGTCCGCCTTGTGCCGCAGCGGGATCTGGGGGTCGGCCGGGAACACGGCGAGCGCGGTGGGTGCCGTCGAAGGAACGGCCGGTTCATGCGCCCGGCCGGTGGCATGCGCCCGCTCGTAGTAGATGCGGGCGGCCGAACCGGCGGTCCCCGTCAGCCAGTACAGCATCACGTTGGTGAGCATCCGGTCGCGGTCCACCGCCTCCTCCGGCACCTCCTCGGAGTCCGTCCACTCCCGGAACTTCTCGGCGATCCAGGCGAGTTGACCCACCGGCGAGTCCGTCAGCGCGTACGCCAGGGTCTGCGGGCGCGTCGACTGCAGGGCCGCGTACCCCGCCCCCTCGCTCGACCACTGAGCCCACCGGCGTGCCGAGGCGAGCGTCCGCTCCCGCTCCTCGGGGCCGAGGTCCGCCAGCTCCTCCGCCGTGGGCTCGGTGAGCGCCTGCGCGCCCGGCAGCAGGTTGAGATGCACGCCGATCACCCGGTCCGGGTACGCGCGGCCCAGTTCGCGGGAGATCGCGGCGCCCCAGTCGCCGCCCTGCGCGCCGAAACGTTCGTAGCCGAGGCGCCGCATCAGTTCGGCCCAGGCGTCCGCGACCCGGCCCGCCTCCCAGCCCGGCTGTGTGGTCGGCCCGGACAGTCCGAAGCCCGGAATGCTCGGTACGACGACATGGAAGGCGTCGGCGGGATCGCCGCCGTGGGCCGCCGGATCGGTGAGCGGGCCGACGACGTCGAGGAACTCGACGAACGAGCCCGGCCAGCCGTGGGTGATGATCAGCGGGGTGGCGTCGGGTTCGGGGGAACGGACGTGCGCGAAGTGGACGTTCTCCCCGGCGATCGTGGTGGTGAACTGCGGCCAGGCGTTGAGCCGCGCCTCGGCCGCGCGCCAGTCGTACGCGTGCCGCCAGTGGTCCGCCAGCTCCCGCAGATATCCGGTCGGTACGCCGTATGCCCATCCCGCGCCGGGCAGTTCGTCCGGCCACCGGGTCCGGTCGAGTCGTTCGTGCAGGTCGTCGAGGGCGCTCTGAGGGATCGCGATACGGAAGGGCCGGATGCTCTCGCCGGGCGTTGACGTCATGCGCGCGATGCTAGGGCCTCTCGTTTGGATCAGGCCGGGCTCGCGGGGTCTGGCACGCATATCTGCGGCGTTGTCGTCGGTTGCCGACTCCCCCAAGCTCTCGGCTGCGCTCGAGCAGGGGGGACCCCCATCGCGTCGACGCCCTCCTCCGCCTT
>NZ_JBEYYC010000024.1:0-136825 GCF_040645355.1 Streptomyces sp. NPDC046805
AAACGCTCGACTGGGAAACCCCAGCCGAGCGCCTGCATAAACTACTCACGGCCTGATCAAACAACCGCGTGTTGCAACGACCCCTTGAATCCGCCAAGGGCGAGGGGCCGTACGGGCCGGTGGCGCGGCTCAGCCGCGCTGGATCCCGGACGTGTCCTGCAGCACACCGCGGCGGCCGTCCTGCGTCTGGGCCACCAGCGAGCCGCCGCGCTGCTCGACGGCCAAGTACCAGGTGCCCGGCGCCAGTTCGGCGACCGGCGTCTGCGAGCCGTCCTCCGCGAACAGCGGACGCGGCACCGGAACGGCGAACCAGAACGGCGAGAACTCCGCGGCCGGAGGCTGCGCCTGCGTCGCCTGCTGCGCGCCGCCGTAGGGCTGGCCCTGCTGCGGCTGGGCGCCGTACGTCTGCTGCTGGGCACCGGGGTAGCCGTACCCCGCCTGGGGCTGGGCGCCGTAGGGCTGCGCGGCGGCCGGCTTGGGGGCCGGGATCAGGGAGGCCTGGAGGGCCGGGACGAGCGGCGTGGCGATGGCCGCGGCCGCCAGGATCAGGGTGGCGACGAGGCCGAGGATCAGGCCGGTGCCCGCGCTGACGTCGAAGTTGTCGGTGCTGACCGGGCCCAGCGGGTCGATGACCGTCCAGAACGCGGTCCACGCGGCGAAGATCGTCAGCGCGACGCCGACCTGGCCGAGGTCCAGACCGATGACCTTGCGCGGCTGCGGGAGCGTGCGGGCGACGACGATCAGGGCCGCGCCGATGACGCCGCCGAGGTAGAGGCTCATCAGCAGACCCAGGTCGTCCCACGCGTTCGGGGCACCGTCGCCGGACTTGTCGAACGTGTCGAGGAACGACGCGATGAACAGCAACACCGCTGCTCCGAGCACCACGCCGTCGCCTCGATTGAGGGAGCGGATATTCACTTCAGGTCCTTCGTAGGTCATCTCGTCGTCGGTAGAGGCGTCGCCGGCACCATGTCCCCTCGGGCCCGGTGTGCAGCGCAGGGGTGACCCCTCATCGTAAGAACGACACTATCGTCCGTGCGATCACGGTGTCCGCCCGGTGTAGCCCGTCGCTCACTACCTGCTCAGGAAGCTCACGATTCCGTCAGAGATGCCCTGTGCCGCCTTCTGCCGCCAGGCGCCGCTCGTCAGCAGCGCCGCGTCCTTGCTGTCGCGCATGTTGCCGCACTCGATGAACACCTTCGGAACCGTCGACAGATTGAGACCGCCGAGGTCGGTGCGCGTGACGAGACCGGTGCCGTCGCCGACGTAGTTGGCGGGCGCGCTGCCCGTGTCGCGCACGAAGCTGCCGGCGACGCGCTCACCGAGGTCGTTGGAGGCGCCGAGGATCGGGCGGGTGTCGGCGGCACCCGCGTGGACGGAGCCCGGCAGGATGACGTGGAAGCCGCGGTCGCCCTGCGCCGAGCCGTCCGCGTGGATGGAGATGGCCGCGTCGGCGTGCGCGGTGTTGCCGATCCGCGCCCGCTCGTCCACGCACGGACCCCAGGGCGGTGCGTCCCCGTCGTGGGTCAGCTTCACCGTGGCGCCCTCCTTCTCCAGGAGCGTGCGCAGCCGGTGGGACACGTCCAGCGTGAACCGGGCCTCGGTGTAGCCGGCGTTGGTGGACGTTCCCGTGGTGTCGCACTCCTTCCGGTTCGTGCCGATGTCCACCGGGCGGTTGATCTCGGCCGTGTGCTGGACGTTGCCGGGATTGTGCCCCGGGTCGATGACGACGACCTTGCCCTTGAGGGGGCCGGAGGCGGCGCGGGCCGAGGTGGTGGCCGTGGAGCGCGGCTTGCGGTCGTCGCCGCCGGGGAACGCCGGGGACGGCGCCGAGGATCCGGACGAGGACGCGGAAGGGGCACCGGCGGCCTTGTCCGGGCGGCCGGCGTCACCGGGACGGTCCGCCGACTGGTACACGAGCCAGCCGAGCAGCGCGCCCGGCACCAGCGCGGCGAGGGCGACGGTCAGGGGCGCGCGGCGGGACCGGCGGGGCTGTGGGGGATCGAAGTCCGGGCCTAGGTACGACACGTCTGCGACTCTAACCGCGCCCTCGGATCCCTGCCTTCGCTCGCCGCAGCACGCGCAGCGAGCCGTGCGCCGAGACCTCCGTGAACGCGCCGGACTCGAGTGCCCGGAGGTAGACGCGGTAAGGGGCCTGGCCGGTGAACTCGTCCGCCGGGTCCGGGAACACGTCGTGGATGACGAGCAGGCCGCCTTCGGCCACATGGGGGGCCCAGCCCTCGTAGTCGGCCGTGGCGTGCTCGTCGGTGTGGCCGCCGTCGATGAAGACGAGGCCGAGGGGGGAGTTCCAGAAGGCGGCGATCTGCGGGGAGCGGCCGACGAGTGCGACGACGTGCTCCTCCAGGCCCGCCCGGTGCAGGGTCCGGCGGAACGTGGGCAGCGTGTCCATCAGACCGATCTCGGGGTCGACCGTCTCCGGGTCGTGGTACTCCCAGCCCGGCTGCTGCTCCTCGCTGCCCCGGTGGTGGTCGAGCGTGAGCGCGGTGACGCCGGACTGCCGGGCCGCGTCCGCGAACAGGATCGTCGAGCGCCCGCAGTACGTGCCGACCTCCAGCAGCGGCAGCCCCAGCCGCCCCGCCTCCACGGCGGCCGCGTACAGCGCGAGCCCCTCGTCCAGGGGCATGAACCCCTTCGCCGCCTCGAACGCGGCCAGGATCTCGGGCTTGGGCGCCGCGGTCATCGGGGTCCTTTCGGTCGTACGTGCGTATGGGCGCCCATGCTGCCGCACCCCCCGTCGGTGCGACGACGGGGGGTGCGGGTGTCGATCTTCGGCGGCTCGGACGGCCGTCAGGCGTGGACCGTCTCGCCCGGCAGGGAGAGGTCCAGGTCGACCGGGCGCTCGTCGCCGGCGTGGGTCGCGGCGGAGGCGTGCGGGCCGTGGCCCGCGGCCCGCGCGGCCAGGACGTAGGGGCCTTCGGCCGGGACGGTGAGGGCGTAGCCGCCGTCCTGCGAGGAGAGCGTGGCGCCCGCCTGGCGGCCCCGGCGGTCGATCAGGGTGACCTTGGCGCGGGCGACCGGGACGCCGTCGGCGTCCAGGACCCGGCCGCGGAAGCCCCGCAGGACCGCCTCGGCGCGCGCGATGCCCGCCTCCTCCTCGCTGCTCGCCCGCAGCTGCGTGTGCTGCGCCGGACGGCTCTGCCGGGGCAGGCACAGCGCCATCAGCAGGCCCAGCGCCACCGCGCCGGTCGCGATCAGGAAGGAGAGCCGGAAGCCGTGCATGGTCGGGATCGCCATGCCGCCGACGTTGTGCGCGGTGTTCGCCAGCACCATGCCGATGACGGCGCTGGAGACGGACGTGCCGATCGACCGCATCAGGGTGTTGAGGCCGTTGGCCGCGCCCGTCTCCGAGGCCGGGACCGCGCCGACGATCAGCGCGGGCAGCGAGGAGTAGGCGAGGCCGATGCCCGCGCCCAGGACCACCGCGATGACGGCGCTCTGCCAGGGAGCGCTCATCAGGCCGAGGCCGGCGCCGTAGCCGATGCCGATGACCACCATGCCGATGATCAGCGTGACCTTGGGGCCGTACTTGGCCGAGAGCCGGGCGTAGATCGGCGCCGTGAACATCATCGTCAGGCCGAGCGGCGCCACGAGCAGGCCCGCGACGACCATCGACTGGCCGAGGCCGTACCCGGTGGCCTTCGGCAGCTGGAGCAGCTGGGGCAGGACGAGCGAGACGACGTAGAACGAGACGCCGACCATGATCGACGCGAGGTTGG
Source organism: Streptomyces sp. NPDC046805 (assembly GCF_040645355.1). Classification (NCBI taxonomy): domain Bacteria; kingdom Bacillati; phylum Actinomycetota; class Actinomycetes; order Kitasatosporales; family Streptomycetaceae; genus Streptomyces; species Streptomyces sp. NPDC046805. Next base: position 3,738 of record NZ_JBEYYC010000024.1, read on the forward strand.
TGAAGAGCACCGCGGGCCGGGCGGTCGTGCGCAGGTCGACGAGCGGGGCCTTGAGGCGCAGCTCCAGCACGCCCCACAGGAGCAGCACGAGGGCCGCCGCGCCGAACAGGCCGAGCGTGGTCGCGGAGGTCCAGCCCCAGTCCCGGCCCTTGGTGATCGGCAGCAGGAGCAGGACCAGGCCCGCGGACAGGCCGATCGCGCCGAGCAGGTCGAAGGAGCCCTCGGCGCGGGCCGGGGACTCCGGTACGACGAGGAGGGTCAAGGCGATGGAGAGCACACCGAGTCCGGCGGCGCCGTAGAACAGGACGTGCCAGTCGGTGTGCTGGGCGACCAGGGCCGCGGCGGGCAGCGCGAGGCCGCCGCCGACGCCGATCGAGGAGCTCATCAGCGCCATCGCCGAGCCGAGCCGCTCGCGCGGCAGCATGTCGCGCATCAGACCGATGCCGAGCGGGATCGCGCCCATGGCGAAGCCCTGGAGCGTACGGCCGACGATCATGGGCAGCAGGGCGCTGGTGAACGCGCTGACCAGCGCGCCGACCACCATCACCGCGAGGCTGGTGATCAGCATGCGCCGCTTGCCGTACAGGTCGCCGAGGCGGCCCATGATCGGGGTGGCCACGGCGCCGGAGAGGAGTGTCGAGGTCAGGACCCAGGTGGCGTTACTGGGGTCGGTGTCCAGCAGCTGCGGCAGGTCCTTGATGACCGGGACGAGCAGGGTCTGCATCACCGCGACCACGATGCCCGCGAAGGCGAGCACCGGGACCAGGGTCCCACTCGCTTCGCGGCGGGTGGGCTGGTCGGTCGTCGTGTGGGTCATTGAATGGGGCCTCCGGGCCGGTGGGGCGAATGCCGATGCGAATGTCGGTGCCAACCCGCATGCATGCGCAACTGTTCCGTTGCTTCGGGCCTCTAACGAATTCTTGACCTTCTTGTGACCAATTGACGGCCCGTCGGGCGGAGTTCCGGCGCCCGCTCGGGGCGAACCGGCGTGTGCCTAGGGCGAAATCCCGATGCAAGGACCGTAACCGTGTTGAGAGCATGACACCCATGCTGGAAGCCGCCGACGCGTCCCCCGTCTCCCGTCGCCCACTCCGCCGCCCTGCCGCCGCCCCGCCCGCCTGGCTGGTGGTGGCGCTCGCGTGCGCCGGGCAGTTCCTGGTCGTGCTCGACGTCTCCGTCGTCAACGTGGCCCTGCCGTCGATGCGGGCCGACCTGGGGCTGAGCGTGCAGGGCCTGCAGTGGGTGGTGAACGCGTACACGATCGCCTTCGCCGGGTTCATGCTGCTCGGCGGCCGGGCCGGGGACCTGTACGGGCGCAAGCGGATGTTCCTGGTGGGGCTCGCCCTGTTCACGCTGGCCTCGCTCGGTGGCGGCCTCGCCCAGGAGGGCGGCGAGCTGCTGCTCGCGCGGGCCGTGCAGGGGCTCGGGGCGGCCGTGCTCGCGCCCTCGACCCTCGCGCTCGTCACCTCGGGCGTCCCGGAGGGCGCGGCGAGGGCGCGGGCCATCGCCACCTGGACCGCGGTGGGCGCGGGCGGTGGAGCCGCGGGCGGGATCGTCGGCGGGACGCTGGTGGACGCGCTGTCGTGGCGGTGGGTGCTGCTGATCAACGTGCCGGTGGGTGCGGTCGTGCTCGTCGGGGCCCTGGTCGGGCTGGTGGAGAGCCGGGCGGGGAAGGGGCGGCGGCTGGACCTGCCGGGCGCGCTGCTGGTGACGGGCGGGCTGGCGACGCTGGCGTACGGGATCGTGCAGACCGAGGCCGAGGGCTGGACGGCGGCGGCCACCCTGATACCCCTGGCCGCCGGGCTCGCGCTGATCGGGCTGTTCCTCGCGGTCGAGGCGCGCACGGCGGCCCCGCTGATGCCGCTCGGGCTGCTGCGGCGGCGCTCGGTGGCGTCGGCCAACGCGTCGACGCTCGTGAGCGGCCTGGTCATGTTCTGCACCTGGTACTTCATGACGCTGTACACGCAGAACGTGCTCGGCTACTCGCCGCTGGAGGCCGGGCTCGCGCTGGTGCCCAGCTCGCTGGCCGTGGTGATCGGATCGAAGCTGGCGCCACGGCTCATGCCCGTGGCCGGGCCGCGTGGCGTGGCGGTGCTGGGGACGCTGGTGGCGCTCGCCGGCTTCGGCTGGCAGTCGACGATGAGCGCGCACGGGGCCTACCTCACGGCGGTCATGATCCCGGGCGTCCTGATGATGGCGGGGGCGGGCCTGGCCGCGACACCGCTCGCCTCGCTGGCTACCTCGGGCGCCGGCCTTGGTGAGGCCGGTCTGGTATCGGGCCTGGTCAACACCTCGCGCACGATGGGCGGTTCGCTCGGCATCGCGATCATGTCGACCGTGGCGGCGGCCCGTTCGGGCGGCGACGGGGGTGCCGAGGCGCTCACCGAGGGGTACGCGCTGGTCTTCCGCACGGGTGCGGTGGTGCTGGTCGGCGCGGTGGCGTTGATGGCGGTGTGGCTGCCGGGGAAGGGGCGTTCGGCCGGCGCCGCCGTGCGCTGACGGGCGAGGTCTCAGAGCCACCCTTGCTGTCGCGCCTCGCGCATCGCCTCCATCCGGTTCCTGGTGCCCGTCTTGCCGATCGCCGAGGAGAGGTGGTTGCGGACGGTGGACTCGGACAGATGGAGCCTGGCCGCGATGTCGGCGACGGTCGCGCCGTCCACGGACGCGTTCAGTACGTCGCACTCGCGGGCGGTCAGCGGGCTGGGCCCGGCGCTGAGCGCGGCCGCGGCCAGCGCCGGGTCGACCACGGTCTCCCCGGTGAGCACGCGCCGGATCGCCACGGCCAGCTCCTCCACCGGGCCGTCCTTCACCAGGAACCCCGCCGCCCCGGCCTCCATGGCCCGGCGCAGATAGCCGGGCCGCCCGAACGTGGTGAGGATCAGCACCCGGCAGCCGGGCGCCTGGGCACGCAGCTCGGCCGCCGCGTCCAGGCCGCTCATGCCCGGCAGTTCGATGTCCAGCAGGGCCACGTCCGGACGGTGGTTCAGCGCCGCGTCCACGATGGCGTCGCCCGCCGCTACCTGCGCGACGACCTCGATGTCCTCCTCCATGCCGAGCAGCAGGGCGAGGGCGCCGCGCATCATGCCCTGGTCCTCGGCGAGCAGAACCCGGATGGACTTGGCAGGCCGCTGGTCCCGGGGCATCTCGTTCACGGCCCAAGCGTAGCCAGCCGGCGGTACGCCATGGTCCGAGCCACTCCGCGTTTCGTCCGCCCGAGGAGGCGCTGGGTGTCGCCGCGGTCAGGTCTCCGTGGGCACCGTGACCACTTCGGCGGGCTGCGGCAACTCGAACGATTGCGCGGGGAGTTCGGCGGTGACGGTGAAGCCGCCGCGGGGTGCCGCGCCGGCCCGCAGGGAGCCGCCCGCCGTCGCCAGGCGCTCGGTCAGGCCCTTGAGGCCGGTGCCGCCGATGCCCTCCCGGGGGCGGGCCGCGCCCGTGCCCGTGCCGTCGTCCGTGACCGTGAGCCGTACCCGCCCGTCGTCGGCCTCGACGCTGATCTCGCAGCGGGCGGCCGCGCTGTGCCGGACCACATTGGTGACCGCCTCGCGGACCACCCAGCCCAGCAGGGCCTCCGTCTGCGGGGCGAGCGGCGCCCCGGACTGCTTGACCACCGGCTCGATGCTCGCCGCGGACAGGGCCGAGCGCGCGCGGGCCAGCTCCGTGGCGAGGCTGCCCTCCCGGTAGCCGGTGACCGCCTCGCGGATCTCGGTCAGCGCCTGCCGGCCGACGGACTCGATGTCGCCGATCTGCGACAGCGCGGCGTCCAGGTCGCGCGGGGCCAGACGGCGGGCCGCCTCCGACTTCACCACGATCACCGACAGGGTGTGGCCGAGCAGGTCGTGTAGATCGCGGGAGAAGCGCAGGCGCTCCTTCTCCACGGCGCGGCGGGCCAACTCCTCGCGCGCGGCGCGCAGTTCCCGTACGGCCTCGGAGAGCCCCAGGATCGCCGCGGTGACCATGCTCGACAGGAACGTGCCGTAGGCGATGTTCACCGCGTTCGGCCCGTCGCGGAAACCGGCGACGACACCGGCGAACGCCGCCAGCAGCAGCCCCGTCCGGCTCAGCCACCGCCCGCGCAGCGTCGCGCCCGTCGCGAGGCCCAGCAGCGGGAAGAACCTCAGCCAGTTGCCGCCGTAGCCGACGGCCAGGCCGGTGGTCACCAGGGCCAGGAGCAGCAGCGCGATCCGGGTGGAGGCCGACGCGCGCTTCTTCCTGTCGAAGGCGCGGAAAGTGACGTAGATGTACAGGGAGTTGAAGGTGAGCAGCCCCAGGCCGCCGATCCACGGGTTGGGGGTCTTGCCCTGGAGGAGGTTGGAGAAGGAGCCCATTCCCATCAGCAGCCAGGGCAGCAGGGAGAACCCGGTCGGCGGCGGCCCCGGGTGGTCCGGCACCTGCCCGCGCTCGCCGCCCTCCCGGCACCGCCAGGCATCCAGCCGGTACAGCATCTTCCGCCGCCTCGACATGTCCTCGCCCCCGATTCAGACGCTCGCCGCGCTGCGGCGGTACGACAGGACAGCGTACGAGCCGAACACCAGCAGCCAGGCCGTCAGCACGAGGACCGCACCGAGGGCCGGTGCGTGCCCCTCGGCCACCGACCTGCCGAGCTGGGCGAAGCGGTTGGTGGGGGTATACGCGGAGAGCGTGCGCAGCCACGTCGGGAACAGGGTGACCGGGAACCACAGGCCGCCGACCACCGCCAGCCCGAGGTTGCACGCCATGTTCGCCACGCCCGTGGCCGGACCGGTCAGCCGGTAGCCGTTGCCGAGGCCGAGCAGGGTGAAGGGGATCGAGCCGGCCCACAGCAGCAGCGCGATCACCGCCCACTGCCAGACCTGTAGCCGTACGCCGTTCACCAGGCCGCCCGCCGCGAGCACCGCGGCGATCGCGGGCAGCACGGTCACGGCGCCGGTCAGTGCCCGTCCGGTCACCACCTCGCGCGGTGTCATCGGCGTCACCCGCAGCTGCCGCAGCCAGCCGATCGCCCGGTCCTCGGCGACCGCACCGCCGGTGTTCAGCGCCGAGCCGACCGCACCGTACGCCGCCATGCCGACCATGGACGCGGTCTTCCACGCGCCGTCGTTCGCGCCGAGGTTGGTGAACAGCAGGTACATCACCACCGGCATCGCGACCCCGCCGATCACGAAGCCGATGTCGCGCAGCGTCCGGCGCACCTCCAGGCGCAGGTAGTCCCACATCACACGGTCTCCGCTTCACGAGGGGTCTCGCCCGAGGGGGCGTCCGAGGGGATGTCCGGTGTTCTGTCCGGGGCTCTGTGCGACGACGTCAGTGCCAGGAAGGCGTCGTCCAGCGAGGCCGGGGCGACCTCCAGGCCGCGTATCGCGCCCAGTGCGGCCAGCGCGATCACGGTGGCGTCGGAGTCGTCCGTGCGCAGCCGCGCCCGCTGCCCGCGCACCTCGACCGACCGCACGCCGGGCAGCAGGGCCAGGCCGTCCGCGTCGTGTCCGGCCAGGTCGACGGAGACCAGGTTGCCGCCCGCCGCCCGGCGCAGTTCCTCACCCGTGCCGTCCGCGACGATCCGGCCGCGGTCGACGACCACGATCCGGTCGGCGTGCGCGTCGGCCTCCTCCAGGTAGTGGGTGGAGAACAGCACGGTGTGACCGCGGTCCGCGTAGCCCCGCATCGAGTCCCAGAAGGCGTGCCGCGCCTCCACGTCCAGCGCCGCGGTCGGCTCGTCCAGCACCAGCAGCGACGGGTCCCCGGCCAGCGCGACCGCGAACCGCACCCGCTGCGTCTGCCCGCCGGACAGCCGGTCCACCCGCCGCCCGGCCAGCTCCGCGATCCCGGCCAGCTCCAGGGCCCGGGCCACGGGCATCGGGGCGGGGTAGCGCGAGGCGACAAAGGTGACCAACTCCCGGACGGTGACCCGGGGGACCGCCCGCGCCTCCTGGAGCATGGCGCCCACCCGCCCCGCGCGCACGGCCCGCTCCGGGGCCGCTGCGAAGAGCTCGACCGAGCCCTCGTCGGGCACGTTCAGGCCGAGCAGCAGCGAGATCGTCGTCGACTTCCCGGCGCCGTTGCGGCCGAGCAGCGCGACCGTCTCGCCGCGCGCGATCTCCAGATCGATACCGTCGACGGCGCGGACCTCGCCGTACGTCTTGACCGCCCCCGTGAAGGACACGGCGTGTTCCCTCTGTGTCATGCCTATGACGGTACGAATCAGAGGCCCCTGTGCGGGAGATGCGGTTGTACGGACTCGGGCAGTACAAATGTCCCGGCAGGCAGGAAGCGGCCCGCATGCCGCAGGACTCACGTCAGGTCAGGAGCCGTATGCCCATCGACGCAGCCAAGGCCCTTGCCGCCGCACCCCGTTGCGGGGAGATCGCCTGGGAGCCCGGGGACGTCCAGCTGTACCACCTCGGCATCGGCGCCGGTGTCCCGGCCACCGACCCCGACGAGCTGCGCTACACCCTGGAGTCCCGGCTGCGGGTGCTGCCGAGCTTCGCCACCGTCGCGGGAGGCGGTCCGCCCGGCGTGATCAGTGGCCTGTCCATGCCCGGCATCGACGTCGACCTCGCCCAAGTCCTGCACGGCGGGCAGTCGTTGACCCTCCACCGACCCGTTCCGCCCCGCGGCACCGCGACCGCCGTCGACCGCATCGCCGCCGTCCACGACAAGGGCAGCGCGGCCGTCCTCGTCCTGCGCACCGAAGTCGCGGACACCGACGGCCCGTTGTGGACGAGCGAGGCGGAGATCTTCGTACGCGGCGAGGGCGGCTGGGGCGGCGACCGAGGTCCGTCCTCCCGCCCCGCCCCGCCGACCGGCGAGCCCGACCGCACCGCCCTGCGGCCCACCCGCGAGGACCAGGCCCTGCTCTACCGCCTCACCGGCGACCACAACCCGCTGCACGCCGACCCCGAGTTCGCCCGGCTCGCCGGGTTCGACCGGCCGATCCTGCACGGGCTGTGCACGTACGGCTGCACGCTCAAGGCCGTCGTCGACACGCTGCTCGGCGGCGACGTGACCCGGGTGCGGTCGTACACCACGCGCTTCGCCGGGGTCGTGTATCCGGGGGAGACCCTGCGCATCCGCATGTGGCGGCGGGAGGGCTCGGTCCGGGTGGCCGTCGGCGCCGTCGAACGGGACGACGCGCCCGTCCTCGCCGACACGGTCGTGGACGTCGTGGAACACTCCTGAGCCGGCCTGAGCGGATCCGAACGGGCCGCCGGCAGGCCGCGGTCGACAGACCGGTGACAGGTCGTGACAGGCGGGAGGGGGCTGCCCGTCAGCCGACGGGCAGCCCCCTCCTTCGTGCTGTTTCGAACTGTCAGGCCGCCGACTCGGACGGCTCCGCCTTGCGGTGACGGCCACGCGGGGCCGTCTCCTTCTCCTGGCCCGAGACCGGGCCCCGGTGCCTGCCGTGACCGCCGACCTCCTTGAGGTCGGCGCGCGGCTGAGACGTCTTGGCGTCGCTCATGGGAAGAATTCACCCCGTCAACATGATCTTTCCTACAGCCGGGCGAGTCTAACCGGCCCTCCTCGGGGCCGATCCAGGCGGCCACGCCACTCCACGCCAACCGGCACTACTTCGTTACAAGACGTGCGAGAGGTGCCTGCTGAAGGGGCACAGGTCGGGTTACGACCGGGGCCAGAGGCTCCGCTTCCGCCGGTTCACGAGGGGCCCTCGCCGAACCTGCCGCCCGTGCGGACGGCTCCAGCCGGGCCACCCCGCACGGCACCTCCTCGGTGGCGTACGGCAGACGCAGCACCGCGTCCTCCGTCCACAGCCCCGCCCCCGTCAACCACCCCTGGGGCGCCGGAAGATGCTGCACCTGTCGGCTCGCCGGCCGCCATACGCCCACCCAGCTGCCGAGCGGCCCGTCCACGCGCAGCGCCACCGCGCAGTGCTCCGGCGTCAGCACCTGGCCCGGCTGGATCGCCATCGGCGTCACGGAGCAGTCCGGCACCCGCAGGCACTCCGGGAACCGCACCGGCAGCGTGCTGGCAAGGACGCCCCAGCCGATACGGGGCTCACCGGGCGAGGGCGCGTCCGAGGCGATGAGCAGCAGCCCGCTGTCGGGGTCGGCGAGCAGCAGCCGGTCGTCGCTGTCGGCCGCGATCTGCAGCAGCGGCGACACCTCGCCGTTCCGCTCCAGGTCCACCACGACCGCCTTGGTGCGCCCGCCGAGTTCCCGGTCCAGCGCCAGCATGCGTCCCGTGCGGTCCAGCCAGACCCCGCCCGAGCAGCGCCCCGGGATCTCCGCGAGGCGCTCCGGCCCGAAGGCGCCGCCCGCCACCCGCCACACCGCCGTGGAGCGCGGGCCGACGGCGACGGCGTACGCGTGCGCCCCGCCCGGCGCGGGCGGCAGCAGTCGCAGCCGGGTGCCGGGCTCCGGACACTCGACCGCGCCCAGCGGCAGCTCGCCCGTGCCGGGGCCGGTCGGGTACAGCAGCGAGAAGGCGTGCCGCCGCTGCACCAGCCGGTGGACGAGGACCCGGCCGTCGCTCATCGGCTGCACCTCGGTGCCGGGCTCCTCCGGCTGGTTGCCGGGCAGCGGCACCGCGTACGGCTCCGGGCCGTCCAGCGTCCAGCGCTCCGGGAACAGGCAGTCGCCGGCGAGCGCGAGGCGGGCGCCGTAGGCACCGTCCGCCGTGATGGTGAGGGCGCGGGCCGCAGTCGTGGCAGCCCCGGCAGCGCCGGGCGGCACACCCTCCACCGCGTCGGCAGCCGGGGATTCGATCGCACAGGCCGTCATCGTTCGGTCACCTCCGGCGACGAAACTAGTTTTCGCACGCACGGGCGTGGCACCGCCGAGCGGCCGCTTCACACATAAGGGTGGCCGGGCCGCGGTTCACCTGAGGAACCGCCGGCGGATGTGCTCCGCGGGCGCCTTTGTGTACGGAGCCGGTACATCCCCGCAGAACAGGCAGGTAGCCTTTTCCCCGTGCCCCGTCTGTCTGAAGTCATCGCCGCGCTGGAGAACCTGTGGCCCGCCGAGCGGGCCGAGTCCTGGGACGCGGTCGGCACGGTCGCCGGCGACCCCGACCAGGAGGTCTCCCGGGTCCTGTTCGCCGTGGACCCCGTGCAGGACGTCGTCGACGAGACGGTGAAGCTGGGCGCGGACCTGCTGGTCACGCACCATCCGCTCTATCTGCGCGGTACGACGACGGTCGCGGCCGACACCTTCAAGGGCCGCGTCGTGCACACGCTGATCAAGAACGACATCGCGCTGCACGTCGCCCACACCAACGCCGACACGGCCGACCCGGGCGTCAGCGACGCGCTGGCCGGTGCCCTGGACCTCAGGGTCGTCGGCCCCCTGGTGCCGGACCCGACCGACCCGTCCGGGCGCCGAGGCCTCGGCCGTGTCTGCGAACTGGACCACCCCCTCACCGTGCGCGAGCTCGCCGCCCGCGCCGCCGAGCGGCTGCCCGCCACCGCGCAGGGCATCCGGGTCGCCGGCGACCCCGACGCGGTCGTCCGCACGGTCGCGGTGAGCGGCGGTTCCGGCGACAGCCTCTTCGACCAGGTCCGGGCGGCCGGCGTGGACGCCTTCCTCACCGCGGACCTGCGCCACCACCCGGCCAGCGAGGCCGTCGCCCACAGCCCGATCGCGCTGCTCGACGCGGCGCACTGGGCCACCGAATGGCCCTGGTGCGAGCTGGCCGCAGCCCAGCTCGACGAGATCTCCGACCGACACGGATGGGGACTTCGCGTCCACGTCTCGAAGACGGTCACCGACCCCTGGACCGCCCACGCGGCGTCCTCCGTCACCACTAGCTAATGGGAGCCCCCAACTGAACGCCGCGCCCGCCGACCAGATCCGCCTCCTCGACGTCCAGGACCTCGACGTCCGCCTGCAGCAGCTGGCGCACAAGCGGAAGTCCCTGCCCGAGCACGCCGAGATCGAGTCGCTGACCAAGGACCTGACCCAGCTGCGCGACCTGCTCGTGGCCGCGCAGACCGAGGAGAGCGACTGCGCCCGCGAGCAGACCAAGGCCGAGCAGGACGTGGACCAGGTGCGCCAGCGCGCCGCCCGCGACCAGCAGCGCCTGGACTCCGGCGCGATCACCTCCCCGAAGGACCTGGAGAACCTCCAGCACGAGATCGTCTCCCTCGCCAAGCGGCAGGGCGACCTCGAGGACGTCGTCCTGGAGGTCATGGAGCGCCGCGAGTCCGCGCAGGAGCGGGTGCGCGAGCTGACCGAGCGCGTGGCCTCCGCGCAGGGCAAGATCGACGATGCGACCGCCCGCCGGGACGCCGCGTTCGAGGAGATCGACGGCGAGGCCGCCACGGTCACCAAGGAGCGCGAGGTCGTCGCGGGTTCCGTCCCCGCGGACCTGCTCAAGCTGTACGACAAGCTGCGCGGGCAGCAGGGCGGCATCGGCGCGGCCAAGCTCTACCAGCGCACCTGCCAGGGCTGCCGCCAGGAGCTCGCCATCACCGAGCTGAGCGAGATCCGCAAGGCCGCCCCCGACACGGTGGTCCGCTGCGAGAACTGCCGCCGCATCCTGGTGCGTACGGCCGAGTCCGGCCTGTAGTTCCGTCGTACAGGGCAGTTACGGGTCGTAAAGGGGCGTAGGACGTGCGGGAGTTCATCGTCGAGGCGGACGGCGGTTCGCGGGGAAACCCGGGCCCGGCGGGCTACGGGGCCGCGGTCATCGACCCGGCGACGGGCGAGACGCTGGCGGAGGCGGCCGAGTACCTCGGCACCGCCACCAACAACGTCGCCGAGTACCGCGGCCTGCTGGCCGGCCTGCACGCCGCCCACGCCCTCGACCCGTCGGCCGAGGTCCATGTCCGCATGGACTCCAAGCTCGTCATCGAGCAGATGTCGGGCCGCTGGAAGATCAAGCACCCGGGCCTGCAGCCCCTGGCGGCGGAGGCGGCCCGGGTCTTCCCGCCGGATCGCGTGACGTACGAGTGGATCCCGCGCGAACGCAACAAGCACGCGGACCGCTTGGCCAACGAGGCGATGGACGCCGGAAGCCGCGGCGAGCAGTGGTCGCCGTCGGCGTCGACGGCGGCACTGGACGCGCCGTCCACGCCGTCCACGCCGCCCGCGCCGACCAAGGCCGACGCCGACGCACGAGCGGCCCGCAACCTCGCGTCCGCCCCCGCGACCGCCACTCCCACGGTCGGCTGGGCCGCACCAGCCGACCTCGGGGCGCCCGCGACCTTCGTGCTGCTGCGGCACGGGGAGACCCCGCTGACTCCGCAGAAGCGGTTCTCGGGCAGCGGCGGCAGCGATCCGGCCCTCTCGGACATCGGCCGGGAGCAGGCCGAGCGGGTCGCGGCGGCGCTGGCGAAGCGCGGGACGGTCCAGGCGATCGTCGCGTCTCCGCTGGCCCGTACCCGCGAGACCGCCGAGATCGTCGCCGCCCGCCTCGGGCTCGACGTGACGATCGACGAAGGGCTGCGGGAGACCGACTTCGGCGCCTGGGAGGGGCTCACCTTCGGCGAGGTCCGCGAGCGCCACCCGGACGACCTGAACGCCTGGCTCGCCGACCCGGAGGCCCGGCCCACCGACGGCGGCGAGAGCTTCGCCGAGACCGCGACCCGGATCGCCGCCACCCGCGACAGGCTGGCGGAGGCGTACGCGGGCCGTACCGTCCTGCTCGTCACGCACGTCACCCCGATCAAGACCTTCGTACGCCTCGCCCTCGGCGCCCCGCCCGAGTCCCTGTTCCGCATGGAGCTGTCGGCGGCCTCGCTGTCGGCGGTGGCGTACTACGCGGACGGCAACGCGAGCGTACGGCTGCTCAACGACACGTCCCACCTGCGTCCCTGAGCCCGGCGGCGTCAGCCCGTCGGAGCCCGGCCGCCGCCCGCGCCAGCACCTCGACGCGCCCCCAGTCCCCGGCGGCCACCGCGTCCGCGGGGACCATCCAGGTCCCGCCGACGCAGCCGACGTTGGGGAGGGACAGGTACTCCGGGGCGTTCCCGGGGCCGATCCCGCCGGTGGGGCAGAAGCGGACCTGCGGCAGCGGACCGGCCAGCGACTTCAGATAGGCCACGCCGCCGGCCGCCTCGGCCGGGAAGAACTTCATCTCCCGCACCCCGCGCTCCAGCAACGCCACGACTTCCGACGCGGTCGACACCCCCGGCAGGAACGGCACCCCGGAAGCGCGCATCGCCGCCAGCAGCACGTCCGTCCACCCCGGGCTGACCAGGAAGCGAGCCCCGGCCGCGACCGCCTCCTCGACCTGCTCCCGGCCGAGGACGGTACCGGCGCCGACCACCGCGTCCGGCACCTGTGAGGCGATGGCCTGGATCGCGTCGAGCGCGGCCGGCGTCCGCAGCGTCACCTCGACGGCGGGCAGCCCGCCCGCGACCAGCGCCCGCGCAAGCGGTACGGCGTCGGAGGCGTCCTCGATGACGACGACCGGGACGACGGGCGCGAGGTCCAGCAGCGGGGCGGAGAGCGGAGAGGAGGAGAGCCGAGGGGAGGACGAGGGCGGAGAGGGGGACGACGGGCGTGACGAGGACATGCCGCTCATCCTGCCCAGGGCTAGTGGACCTCAGTCACCAGCACATCCAGGGCCCACGCCTGACCCGCCTTCGCGGGAGCCGCCGCCTCCACGACGTACCCGAGATCCCGCAGCGCCTCGACCAGCTCGGCCGGGCCCTTCGGCGCGGTGCCCGCCGACAGCAGACTCCGTACGATCCGCCCCTTCGTCGCCTTGTTGAAGTGGCTGACGACCTTGCGGGTCGGGGCGTGCAGGACGCGCACGGTCGCGGTGCGCCCCGCGACCTCGCCCTTCGGCTTCCAGGCCGTCGCGTACGCCGACGAGCGCAGGTCGAGCACCAGCCCGTCACCGGCGGCCTCCGGGAGGACGTCGGCCATCGGTGCGCGCCAGTGCGCGCCCAGCGCCCCGAGCCCGGGCAACCGGACCCCCATCGAGCAGCGGTAGGACGGAATCCGGTCCGTCACCCGGACCGCGCCCCACAGCCCGGAGAAGACCAGCAGCGAGCGCGTGGCGCGCCTCTTGGCGGCCGCGTCGAGGGAGGCCAGGCCGAGCGCGTCGTACAGCACTCCGGTGTAGATCTCCCCGGCGGGCCGTGCCCCGGCCGTGCGCAGCTCCGCGTTCTTGGCGATCTCGCCGCGCAGCCCCTCGCTGAGCCCGAGCACCTCGCGTGCCTTCTCCTCGTCGCCCGAGCACAGCTCCACGAGCGCGTCGAGGACGGCCTCGCGGGCGTCGGCCAGCCCCGGCAGGGACAGCGACTCCGGCTTCAGCGGGGCGCCACGACCCGAGGACGCCTTGCCTTCGGAGGGCGGCAGCAGGACCAGCAACACGTACTCCTTCTCTAGACCTCGGCGCCAGGGTACGGGGTGCCACGTGACCGCCCCCGCTCTACGCTCGCTGTATGCCACGCCGCCCCCTCCGCGTGACGGGCGCCCCCGGGTCCACCCTCCGGGCCGCGCTCGCCGCGCTCCGTGCCGAACTGGGGGTGCCCGAGGACTTCCCGCCGGAGGTGCTCGCGGAGACCGAGCGGGTGGCGCGGGACCCCGCCCTGCCGCTGTACGACGCGACGGACATCCCCTTCTTCACGGTCGACCCTCCGGCCTCCACCGACCTCGACCAGGCGCTGCACCTCTCGCGGCGGGACGGCGGCCACCGCGTGCGGTACGCCATCGCGGACGTCGCCGCCTTCGTCGAACCCGGCGGTGCGCTCGACGCGGAGGCCCACCGACGGGCGCTCACCCTCTACTTCCCGGACGAGCGGGTCCCGCTGCACCCCGCCCTGCTCAGCGAGGGCGCCGCGAGCCTGCTCCCGGGACAGACCCGCCCCGCCGTCCTGTGGACGATCGACCTCGACGCGGAGGGCCGTACGGAGTCCGTCGACGTACGCCGGGCCCTGGTACGCAGCCGGGCCAAGCTCGACTACGCGGGCGTGCAGCGGGAGATCGACTCCGGCACCGCCGAGGAACCGGTCGCGCTGCTCGCGGCGGTCGGCGAGGCCCGCGAGCGCCTGGAGGCCGAGCGCGGCGGCATCTCGCTGAACGTGCCCGAGCAGGAGATCGTCGAACGCGACCACACCTACGAGCCGGCCTACCGCGCCCCACTCCCCGTGGACGGCTGGAACGCGCAGATCTCCCTACTCACCAGCATGGCGGCGGCCGCGCTGATGCTGGCCCACGGCACCGGCATCCTGCGCACCCTCCCGGCCGCACCGGACGGCGCCGTGGCCCGGTTGCGCCGCACCGCGACCGCCCTGGACATCGACTGGCCGCACCACGTCTCCTACGCGGCGCTCATCCGCTCCCTCGACCCGCACCGCCCCGAGCACGCGGCCTTCCTCCAGGAGTGCACGACACTGCTGCGCGGCGCGGGCTACACGGTCTTCCGCGACGGAGCCGTACCCGCGATCACCTCGCACGCCGCCGTAGCCGCCCCCTACACCCACTGCACGGCCCCTCTGCGCCGCCTGGCCGACCGCTACGCCGCCGAGATCTGCCTCGCGGCCGCCGCCGGGCAGCCCCCGCCCGCGTGGGTGCTCGCCGCGCTCGACGCCCTGCCGAGGGAGATGGCCGACGGCTCCCGGCGCGCGGCGGCTGTCGAGCGTGAGTGCCTGGACCTGGTGGAGGCGGCCCTGCTCGAGGACCGGGTCGGTGACGTCTTCGACGGATGCGTGGTGGAGGTGGACGAACACCAACCGACGGAGGGAACCGTACAGTTGGTGACCCCGGCTGTGATCGGCCGCATCCACGCCCGCGATCCTCTGCCGCTCGGCGCCAGGCTGAGGGTTCGCCTCACCGAGGCCGGCCCGGGAACGGCAAAGGTCCTGTTCACACCCGCGTGAGCGCCTTCCACGCCCCTGCGGCGGCGCCGGGTCGGCCCACCGATCCATGCCCGGTAACATGGTCGACACGGCAGACGAGCCGGGCGGACGGCCGCGTGGAGTCCCCTCAGGGGGCTTCCCGAGGAACGTCCGGGCTCCACAGGGCTGGGTGGTGGCTAACGGCCACCCGGGGTGACCCGCGGGACAGTGCCACAGAGAACAGACCGCCGGGGACCTCGGTCCTCGGTAAGGGTGAAACGGTGGTGTAAGAGACCACCAGTGCCCAGGGTGACCTGGGCAGCTAGGTAAACCCCACCCGGAGCAAGGTCAAAAGGAGCGCCGTGAAAAGCGCTCTGCGCGGACGATCGAGGGCTGCCCGCCCGAGTCCGCGGGTAGACCGCACGAGGCCGGCGGCAACGCCGGCCCTAGATGGATGGCCGTCGCTCCGAGGTCCGCGAGGACCCCGGAGAACAGAACCCGGCGTACAGCCCGACTCGTCTGCTGTTCTCTTCTTCTTCATTTCCTCAGGGCAGAGCCCATTTCCTCAAGGGTCGAAGACCCGCTTCTCCTCGCATGGCCACTGACGTTGGGCGCATCTGCATGGCTATCGCCGGAATCAGGGTCGCAGATGCGGTCTATCTGGGGTCTCTAGCCTTGCATCTGCGCTGAATGATCGCGTGTCTTAGGTCACACGGTGGAAGGTGCGGCGGCATGCGTGGCGGGCGCTCGGCTCGGTGCCATGCTGCCCTCTTGCCGGAGGGGCGAATCCGGAAAGCCGGCTGAACTTCCTTGTATGGCAAGCGATTTCACCGCAAGGCAGCCGCGGTTCGCCGTGCTCGGCCGGCGAGAGGGCGGCAGCGCGGAGAGGTTGAACATGCAACCGATAAATATCACCTATGAATCGGTTGCATGGCCCTCTTTGACCTTGTCGGCCGCGCAGGTGGAGTGTTGCTTTCGGCGCGGAAACCGGAAAGAAATTCCGGGGCTTATGGCCTCTTGGTTCATGGCTTATTTTCGTGTTCCCGAAGGAGGAAATCATGGCAAAGATTGTCTGTGTTCTCTACCCGGACCCGGTCGACGGATTCCCGCCGAAGTACGCCCGGAACAGCCTTCCGAAGCTGGACGGTTACCCGGGTGGCCAGACCCTGCCGTCGCCGCAGGGCCTGGACTTCACGCCCGGTGAGCTCGTCGGCAGCGTCTCCGGTGAACTGGGCCTGCGTGAGTTCCTCGAGTCGCGCGGCCACACCCTGGTCGTGACCTCCGACAAGGAGGGCCCGGACTCGGAGCTGGAGCGCCACCTGCACGACGCCGACGTGGTCATCTCCCAGCCGTTCTGGCCCGCGTACCTCACCCCCGAGCGCATCGCCAAGGCCCCCAAGCTGAAGCTCGCCCTCACGGCGGGCATCGGCTCCGACCACGTCGACCTCGACTCCGCGATCGCCCGCGGCATCACCGTCGCCGAGGTCACCTACAGCAACAGCATCAGCGTCGCCGAGCACGCGGTGATGATGGTCCTGTCGCTGGTCCGCAACTACCTGCCCTCGCACAAGATCGCCGCCGAGGGCGGCTGGAACATCGCCGACTGCGTCTCGCACTCCTACGACCTCGAGGGCATGGACGTCGGTGTCATCGCGGCCGGCCGTATCGGTGTCGCGGTCCTGCGCCGCCTGAAGCCCTTCGACGTCAAGCTCCACTACACCGACAAGCGGCGGCTGCCGCGCGAGATCGAGGAGGAGCTGAACCTCACCTTCCACGCCACCGCCCAGGACCTGGCGAAGAACGTGGACGTGGTCTCCATCCACGCTCCGCTGCACCCCGAGACGCAGAACCTGTTCGACGAGAAGCTCCTGAACAGCATGCGCAAGGGCTCGTACATCGTGAACACCGCCCGCGCCCAGATCGTCGACCGCGACGCGGTCGTGCGCGCCCTGGAGTCGGGCCAGCTCGGCGGCTACGCCGGTGACGTGTGGTACCCGCAGCCGGCCCCCGCCGACCACCCGTGGCGCACGATGCCGTTCAACGGCATGACGCCGCACATCTCCGGCACCTCCCTCACCGCCCAGGCCCGTTACGCGGCCGGCACGCGGGAGATCCTCGAGTGCTTCCTGGACGGCAAGCCGATCCGCGACGAGTACCTCATCGTCGACGGCGGCAAGCTCGCCGGCACCGGCGCCGCCTCCTACACCGCGGGCGACAAGAAGAGCTGAACCCCACCGGCTGCGGTGGGGTCGGACGATACCGGTGTCGCCCGACCCGACCGCAGCCGTCTCGTACAGCGCAGTATTCCGCCCCATTCAGAGGTCGTTTTCTCCCGGGACGAAACACCGGAGGAAACGGCCTCTCGCCTTTTGTTCAAGGTGCCGTCGTACGTCGATGGCTGCGGGCCTTCCCGGTGAAGTCGAGGAATTGTTCGGCTATCCGTCCTCGACGCCGGTCTGCGCATTCATAAGCGATGCCTATCTGGCCGACCGGGCCGGGACGACCAGCCCGCCCTGGCCCCCCGACAGGTACCAGTACCGAGAGAGCCAACGTGCCCATTCCACTTCACGACGCCTTGGACGAGCAGGCCGCCGCAGCGCGGACCAAGGTGTCCCAGCTCCGCAGCCCCGGACGCCACTTCCTGCTCGCGGCCCTCGCCGGCGCCTTCATCGGCGTGGCCGGAGTGCTCCTGATCATGGTGACCGGGCCGCTCGACGCCGAGCACTCGGCGTGGACCAAGCTGATCCAGGGCGTGGTCTTCGGCGTGGCGCTGATCCTCGTGGTCTTCGCCGGTGCCGAGCTGTGCACCGGCAACGTGCTGACGATGACTCAGGGTCTGAGCCTGCGGCGCGTGCCGGTCGTCGGCGCGGTCGGCGTCATCGTGGTCTCCTTCGTCGGCAACCTGATCGGATCGATCGTCTTCGCCTGGCTCGTGCACTGCGCCGGGGTCCTGGACGTGGTCGGCGTCCCCGGCAAGCCCGCCCCCGGTCTGACGCTCCTGACGGGATGCTGACGGCGAAGGCACACGAGAGCGCCGAAGCCCTGTTCTTCCGCGGGGTCCTGTGCAACTTCCTGGTCTGTGTGGCCCTCTGGATGGCCGGCCGTACCCGCTCCGACGGCGCGAAGACCGTCCTGGTCTTCTGGTGCCTGCTGGCCTTCATCGGCTCGGGCTTCGAGCACGTCGTCGCCAACATGACGTACTTCTCGCTCGGCCTGTTCGAGCACGTACCCGGCGTGACTATCGCCGCGTTCGCCCGCGACCTGCTCTTCGTCGGACTGGGCAACCTGGTCGGCGGCGGCCTTCTGGTCGGCGTGGCCTACAGCGTCGCCGGCCGTCGCCCCGCCGAGCAGCCCTAGCACTTCCCTCTCCTCGTCAGCCGCCCCCTCCCCGCGACCACGGCTGCCGCCCTCCCAGAAAGAACGCATCCCTCATGCCCAACACCGGCACCACCAAGCCGCCTCGGATCCTCATCGTCGGCGGTGGTTACGTCGGCCTGTACACCGCGCTGCGCCTCCTCAGGAAGCTGCGCGCGGACGAGGCCACGGTCACGGTGGTCGACCCGCGCTCGTACATGACCTATCTGCCCTTCCTCCCCGAGGCCGCCGGGGGCAACGTGGCCGCTCGCAACCTGGTCGCCCCGCTGCGCGCGGCGCTGAAGCGGGCGGAGGTCGTCACCGGGCACGTGGTGGCCGTGGACCAGGCGGGCAGGACCGCGACCGTCGTCCCCGCGGCGGGCGACGAGTACGAGATTCCCTTCGACCACCTCGTCGTCGCCACGGGCTCCATCTCGCGCACGTTCGCCATTCCCGGACTCGCCGAGGAGGCCATCGGCCTGAAGACCGTCGAGGAGGCCGTCAGCCTGCGCAACCACGTGCTGTGGCAGCTCGACAAGGCCGACTCCACCACGGACCCGGAGGTTCGCCGCAAGGCCCTGACCTTCGTCTTCGTCGGCGGCGGCTTCGCCGGAGTGGAAGCCGTCGGCGAGATCGAGGACATGGCCCGCGACGCGGCGAAGAACTACCGCAACATCAGCCGTGACGACATGCGCTTCCTCCTCGTCGAGGCCGCGCACCGCATCCTGCCCGAGATGGGGCCCGACCTGGGCGTGTGGACGAGGGAGAGGCTCGAGGAGCGCGGCATCGAGGTCCACCTCGACACGTCGATGGAGTCGTGCATCGGCCGTTACGTGGTGCTGAGGAACGGCGTCGAGACCCCGGCCTCCACCATCGTGTGGACGGCGGGCGTCAGGCCGAGCGCGTTGCTCGCCGACTTCGGCCTTCCCCTCGGCCCCCGGGGCCACATCGACACCGCTCCCACCCTCCAGGTCCGAGGCTTCGACCACGTCTGGTCGGCCGGTGACAACGCCCAGGTCCCCGACCTGGCGGCCGGCGAGGGCGCCTGGTGCCCGCCCAACGCCCAGCACGCCTGTCGCCAGGCACGCGTCCTCGGCGACAACATCATCGCCCGCCTGCGCGGCCGCCCGGAGAAGGAGTACCGGCACAAGAACCTCGGCGCGGTGGCCGGCGTGGGCCTGCACAAGGGCGTGGCCATCCTCTTCGGCAGGTACAAGCTCAAGGGCCGCCCGGCCTGGTGGTTCCACCGCCTTTACCACGGCAGCCGCGTCCCGACCATGAATCGCAAGATCCGCGTCTTCCTCGACTGGACCCTCGCCGTCTTCCTCGGGCGCGAGACCGTCGGTCTCCCGGAGATGGCACATCCGAGGACCGCGTTCGTCGACGCGTCCCTCCCCGAGCCGCTGCTGCGCCGTGTCGACCAGGTCAGCAGCCTTTCCTGAGCGACGACGCAGGGGAGTGCGTTCCGGCCGCGGTGGAGGGCCGCGTACGGCTCCTCCGGCGTACGAAGATTCACGGAGAGTCATCACCCGATCGGCCCACCCGCTCCCGGGGCCCGGATGCGGCGTTCCCCCATTCAGCCCATGCTGAAGAACCGAGGCCCCTCACCGCGGCAACGTTCCTCACTGCTTGGCCAGGAGGCATCGTGATCGCTTTGGCTCTGCTCGTGCCCGTGATGCTTCTGCTGCTGACGTTCGCACTGGACGCCTTCGAGCGCCTCCTGTTTCCTCCACCACCGGAGCCCCCACCCGAGGAAGACACCACCGGAAGCGACCGGCAGGCTCCGTGACCCGCTGTGCGGCGCGGGCCCACTCGGCCCGTGCCGAAGGGGGCCCTGGCCCCCGGGCGGCACGCCCATCCGGAAGGCCGCCTGGTCGGCGGTGCGGTGGTAACGGCCCTTGAGCGACATCGAGCCGTCCGGCGTGAGGACATCTTGTCGTGTATCGCTCCAGACGCTTGAATTTGCTCACCTCCCACAGGAGAACGCCCGTCCCGCATCCGTCGAAGGGGTTCTTCTTGACCGCCGTACGTGCCACCGCCGTCACCGCAGCGGCCTGTGCCGCCGTGCTCGCCGCCGCGCTGCCCTCCTCCGCGATCAACTCCTACAACGCGTTACCCGCTCCCGAACGCACCGAGGTCGGCGCGCTCATAGCCACCTGGGACAACGACAGTGATCCCGCGACCCCGGACCGGGTCGACTGGGTCTGCTCCGGCACGATGATCGACGCGGACACCTTCCTGACCGCCGCGCACTGCACCACGGACTGGCCGGACAACGCGAGGTTCTACGTCTCGCTCGACCAGGACGTGCAGGCGGGGCTCGACGCCGCCGCGAAGAGGTATCCGGGCGATCCGGCCGCCCAGGCGCAGGCCGTCGGCGTCGGGGGCACGGCCCACAGCCACCCCGACTACCCGGGCCCCGCCTCGGATCCGCACGACATCTCGGTGATCGAACTGCCCGCCGCGAAGGTCAGGTCCCGCTGGTCCTTCACCCCGGCCACACTGCCGACCGCGAACCAGTGGGGCGCGCTCGGATCGCGGGGGCTGAATTCCACCGACTGGTTCGTCGCCGGGTACGGCACCCAGGAAGCGGTCAACGGGCCGGGCGGCCAGACGCACCCGGGCGGCGGCGTGCGCATGAAGGCGCCCGTGACCTTCGACGCCCTCAACGACGCCTGGGTACGCCTGGCGATGACCGCACCGCAGGGCAACGGCGGTGCCTGTTACGGCGATTCGGGCGGCCCCAACTTCGCGGTCGTCGGCGGCAAGAACGTCCTCGCGGCCACGACCATCACCGGCGACACCCCCTGCTACGCCACGAACGTCGCCTACCGGCTGGACACTCCGGGCGCGCGGGCCTTCCTCTCGCCCTTCGTGAAACTGCCGTAGCCGTACGGCAGTTCAGTCGATGAGCACGCCCGGGTTCAGCACCCCGTGCGGGTCCAGGGCCGTCTTGGCGGCACGCAGTGCGAGGGCGAAGGGGTGCGGGCGCTGGCGGTCGTAGGCGGGGCGGTGGTCGCGGCCTACGGCGTGGTGGTGGGTGATCGTGGCGCGGTGGCGGGTGAGGACCTCCATGGACGCCGACTTGATCTCGTCCCACATCGCCGCTTCCGCGCCCCGTCGGCCCGCCGCGATCACCGTGAAGTACGGGGCGGCGCCGTCCGGATACACGTGGGTCAGGCGGCAGTTGACGATGCCCTCGCCTCCGGTGACCTCCTTGACCACGGCGCCGATCCCGGTGCGCACCTCCTCGTACAGGGCGGGCAGCCGGTCCCAGGTGCAGGCCGTCTCGAAGGTCTCCACGATGGCGCTCATCCGGGCCAGGGCGTCGCGCTGGTAGGGCATGCGCAGGAATGCGGAGCGCCAGGAATCGACCGCGTCCTCGCCGCCGGAGGCGCCCCGGGGCAGCGGCGTGCCGCCGTGGTCCCGGGCCAGGGTCAGGGCCTGGTCCAGGCGGTCGGCCACGGGGAAATGCGCCGACTCGAAGCCGAGTACGAGGACGAGCACCGGGCTTCCGTCGGGGGACGCGCCGGACAGGGCGGCCTCGCCCTGGTCCAGCAGGCGGCAGTTGGTGGGGTACAGGTCCGACTGGGCCAGGGCGCGTGCCGCCGCGGTCGCCGACGCGAAGGTGGGGAAGGTGACCGCCGCGGAGGCCTTGTGGACCGGCCTGTCCTGCAGGCGCATCCAGGCTTCCGTGATGACGCCCAGGGTGCCCTCGCTGCCCAGGAACAGGCGGTCGGGGGAGGGTCCCGCGCCCGAACCGGGCAGCCGCCACGACTCGTTGACCCCGACGGGGGTCACCACGCGCAGCGACTGGGTGAAGTCGTCGATGTGCGTGTGCAGCGTGGCGTAGTGGCCGCCCGCCCGGGTCGCGAGCCAGCCGCCGAGCGTGGAGAACTCGAAGCTCTGGGGGAAGTGGCGGAGCGTCAGCTCGTGCGGGCGCAGTTGGTTCTCCAGGTCGGGGCCCAGCACGCCCGCCTGGATGCGGGCCGCCCGGTTGACCGGGTCCACCTCCACCACGCGGTCCATACCGGTCAGATCGAGCGAGACGACAGCCCGGTGCGTGTCACCGCGGTATTCCACCCCGCCCACCACGGAACTCCCGCCCCCGTAGGGGATCACGGCCGTGGCGGTGTCCCCGGCCCAGTCGAGGAGGTCGGTCACGTCCTGATCCGTGCGCGGGCGCGCCACCAGGTCCGGTATCCGGCCGAGGTCGCCGTGCAGGGCCCGTACGACATCGCGGTACGCCTTGCCGAGGGAGTGGGACGCGCGGTCCTCCGAGTCGTCCGAGAGGAGCGGCGCCAGGGCGCCGGGAGCCGTGATCGTCGGCTTCGGGACGGTGAGCTGCACGGGCCGCGGCACCGGGAGCGGGGTGCCCGGGAGGCTGGGCAGCAGGGCGCCGAGCGCCGCGCACTCGGCATCCGGCAGCGCCTCGTCCGCCCAGCCCCAGCCCCACCACGAACGGACCCGCCCCGCGCTGCTGTTCACTGCCGCTTCCTCCCGCCGCCGATCTCTGCCCGCACGAGCTTGCCGGACGGTGGGCATGGCCGACAGCCCCCGCGTCGTCAGCGCCTCGACGAGGAGCGGCGCCGCCGGCCGTCTTCGTACGCTATGTCCGCGTGCGCGCGAAGCCTTCGCCACGCCCTCATGCGCTACGTCGTCGAGCGCTGAGCCGATGGGCCGAGGGAGCGTTGCGTCACCCTCGCCAGGTGGCGCTCGAACACCTCCCGGGTGTCCGGGGTCAGCGTGCGCAGGGCGATCAGGGCGGTGATGACGACGTCGCAGAGTTCGGCCTGGACGTCGTCCCAGGTGTGCGAGACGCCCTTGCGCGGGTTCTGGCCGGTGGCACCGATCACCGCCTGGGCGACCTCGCCCGTCTCCTCCTGCAGCTTCAGGACGCGCAGGAGAACGGCCGCGTCGCCGTCGTACCGGCGGTTGTCGTCCAACCAGGTCCACAGGGCGTCGATGACGGCCCAGAGGTCCGGGGGCGCGGGCGTCGGCGCGGGCGAGGTGGCGGGGGTGTCGGCTTCACTCATGCCCCGCAGCCTGCCAGGTCGCCCGGCTAGCGCGTGGTCGCCTCGTCCCGCTCCTTCAGCCACTGCAGGTGCTTGTTCCGGGCGCGTACGACCACCGTCGTCGCCGCGCCTGTCATGGCCAGTGCCGTGGGGACCATCCAGGGGCGGTTGAACACGTTGCGGAAGGCGTGGTCGAGGGAGCAGCGGCCGGGGCCCGAGACCGCGAGGGCCACCGAGGCCACGCCCAGGACGGCCGAGAGTTCGAAGCCGCCCTCCTGGGCGAAGAAGCCGCGGGGGAAGGTCACCGCGGTCGCGCCCGCCATGCTGCCGGCCGTCGCCGCGCCCGCGAAGGGCGTGGCGAGGCCGAGGGCCAGCAGCGTGCCGCCGCCCCCTTCGGCGAGCCCGGCGGCCACCGCGTTGAACTTCCCCGGAACGAACCCGACGGATTCCATGAACTCGGCGGTTCCCTCGATGCCGCCCCCGCCGAACCAGCCGAACAGTTTCTGTGCTCCGTGCGCGGCCAGGGTGCCGCCGACACCCAAGCGGAGCAGCAACAGGCCCAGATCACGTCGGCGGCCGGAACAGGTGACGGTGGTCACGGTGACTCCCCAGGCAGACAGCGAAAGCGCAGACAGTGGAAACAAGGAGGGCTTCTCGCGCTCCTCCCATGTCCCCACCGTCGCACCGAGGACGCTCGGCGACACCCCGGCCGGCCCTTTGGGCAGCCGTCCGAGTGGTGCGGACGGTGGGGGCGGCAGGGAGGGGGCGGCAGGGGTGGGCGAGCGGTGGCGAGGTCCGTGGAGCGGTGTGAGTCTGACGGGCATGACGATTCAGACAGCCAAACTCAGCGATCCGGCCGTCCGGGCCTTCGTCACCGCCGTGAACGCCCACGACCGTGATGGCTTCCTGGCCGTCCTCGCTCCCGGCGCGACGATGTCGGACGACGGCTCCGACCGCGACCTCGCCGAGTGGATCGACCGGGAGATCTTCACCACCCACGGCCACATGGAGGTCGACAACGAGTCCCGTGGCGGACGCGCCCTCGTCGCCCGCTACCGCAACGACACCTGGGGCGAGATGCGGACCCGGTGGAGCTTCACGGTCGAGGACGACGGGCGGATCTCGCGGTTCGAGACCGGGCAGGCGTGACCGCCGGACCGTCGTGACTGTCGTCACTGTCCGGGCCGTCGCGCCCGCCGTGATCGCGGCGGCTGTCGTGACGGCCGGGGGCGCCGTGGGCGTCGTGACCAGGCATGCGGTCCGATTTTCATAAGACAGTAAATTCTGAGCCGTAGGGGTCTACGGCCCCGAAACCCCTGGTGGGCGCGGTGTACGTTCCGGGGATGCGTGACTCCTCTCGGCTCAGTCGGCGTGCCGCTCTCGGTCTGGCGGCCGCCACCCTGCCCCTGGCGGCTGCCACCCCTGCCTCCGCGACGACCGTGATCGGCGGTGAGCGGCTGGCCCGGGGCGGGATCCAGACGCGGGGCGCCACCGGCGTGCCCAAGAAGCTCAGCGCCCGTTCCTGGCTCGTCGCCGACGGCGAGAGCGGGGAGGTGCTCGCCTCGTACAACGCGCACCGGCGGCTGCCCCCGGCCTCCACGCTGAAGATGCTGTTCGCGGACACGGTGCTGAGGAAGCTCGATCCGGCCGAGCGCCGCAAGGTGACCGAGGCCGATCTCGCCGACGTGCCGTTCGGCTCCAGCCTGGTCGGGGTCAAGCCGGGGATCACCTACACCGTCCACCAGTTGTGGCAGGGCGTGTTCCTGCGCTCCGGCAACGACGCGGTGCATGTCCTGGCCCACATGAACGGCGGCATCGCCAAGACGGTCGCCGAGATGCAGGCCAAGGCCGAGGACCTGCAGGCCCTGGACACCCATGTGGTCAGCCCCGACGGCTTCGACCACAAGGGCCAGCTGTCGTCGGCGTACGACCTGACGCTGTTCGCCCGGCACGGGCTGAAGGACTCCGACTTCCGCGGCTACTGCGGCACGAAGACCGCCGACTTCCCGGCCGGCGGCAAGAAGACCTTCCAGATCCAGAACACCGACCGCCTGCTCACGGGCGCGTGGGGCCTCGGGACGTACGACGGGCTGATCGGCGTCAAGAACGGCTACACCAGCAACGCCGGCAACACCTTCACCGGTGCGGCCACCCGGCGCGGACGCACCCTGCTCGTCACCGTGATGCACCCCGACAGCGGCGGAAACGGCGTCTACGAGGAGACCGCCGCGCTGCTCGACTGGGGCTTCGGGGACGGCGGTTCGGCCCGGGCGGTGGGCCTGCTGGCCAAGCCGCTCAGCGAGGGCGGGGGCGGCGCCGCTGCGAGTCCGTCGCCCACGGCGAAGGCGCACCGGGCCGTCGCCGGGGCGACGGTCGCGGCATCGGGCGGTGGCTCGTCCTGGGCACCGCTCGGCGGGGCCGCGGGGGCGGTCGCGCTGGTGGGGGCCGGGGCGTGGGCGCTGCGTCGGCGCCGGGCGGCAGCGGCGGCGATGGCGGGAGCCGACACCGACACCGACGTCGACACCGACGCCGGTTCCGGTAATTCCCGTGCCCGGCACCGTCGTTGAGCGGAACCATCTGCCGTCGAGGGCCTGAGGAGCAGAGCTGAGCACACCGCGACTGCGCGTCGGCACACCCGAGCGGGCCGGGCTCGACCCGGTGGAGCTCGCGCACCTCGTCCGTGAGGTGCGCGAGCTCACCACCGACGGCTCCGGAGGGACCGGGGACACCCGGGTGCGCCCCTGGGCGCCCGGCGTCGTCGTGGTCGCCGGGCGTGGACCGGTGATCGCCGTACAGGAGGCGGCCGGGTGGGCCATGCGGTACGCCTCGTACGACCCGGAGACCGACGCGGGTGTCGAGCTGCCGCCCGGGGCCCCCGTGCCGATGACCGTCGACACCCCCTTCGACCTGGCCTCCCTGACCAAGCTGTGCACGGCGGTCGCCGCGCTGCAGCAGATCGAGCGGGGCACCCTCGGGATCGACGCGCGGGTCGGCGCCTGTCTGCCGGAGTTCCGTACGGCGGCCCGGCACGGCATCACCGTGCGGCAGCTGCTCACCCACACCTCCGGGCTGCGCGCCGAGCTCCCGCTGCACGCGTGCGCGGACGACGCGGAGCGGCTGGCCCTGCTGCGCGCCGAGGCGCCGGTCGGCGAACCGGGGTCGTACCTCTACTCGGACCTGAACATGCTGCTGCTCCAGTACGTCCTGGAGCGCGTCAGCGGGCACCCGCTCGATGTCCTGGTCCGCGAGGGGATCACCCGGCCGCTGGGGATGACGGCGACCGGCTTCGGGCCGTGCCCGGGCGCGGCGGCCACGGAGGACCAGCGGCGGCCGTGGGCCAAGGCGGACCGCGGGATGCTGCGGGGCGAGGTCCACGACGAGAACGCCTGGGCGCTGGGCGGGGTGGCGGGCCACGCGGGACTGTTCTCGACCGGGCGGGACCTGGCGGTCTTCTGCCGGGCGCTGCTCGCGGGCGGCGCGTACGGGCCCGCCCGCATCCTCGGCCCCGACTTCGTGGAGCTGCTGCTGACATCGCCGGGACTGGGCTTCTCGGTGGACCAGCCGTGGTTCATGGGGGAGCTGGCGGGCGGCGGAGCGGCCGGGCACACGGGGTTCACGGGGACCTCGCTGGTGCTGGATCCGGCCACGGACACCTTCCTCGTCCTGCTGGCCAATACCGTCCATCCGCGCAGGCGGCAGCCGGACAGCGGGCCCAGGGCAGCGGCGGCGACCCGGCTGGCGCGGGCGGTCCGGGGCGCCTGAGGCACCTCGTACGGCCCCGGGCGCCCGTGGGAATCCGAGGCTCCGCAGCACCTGAGAGAATCGCCGGGTGAACGTCCCCGCCCCCGCCTCCCCAGCCGACACCCTCCGTGCCGCCCTCGCCGGCCTGCTCGACGGGCTGCCGCCCAAGCAGGCCGCCGGGGCCGTGGAGCGGCTGATCGCCAACTACCGGGGGCGGACCCCGACGGACGCGCCGATCCTGCGGGACCGCGCCGACGTGGCCGCGTACGCCGCGTACCGGATGCCCGCCACCTTCGAGGCGGTGCGGGCCGCGCTGGAGGCGTTCGCCGAGGCGGTGCCCGCGTGGGCCCCCGGCAGCCATGTCGACGTCGGGGGCGGGACCGGCGCAGCGACCTGGGCGGTGAGCGCCACCTGGGACGGCGACCGGCCGGTGACCGTGCTGGACTGGGCCGAGCCCGCGCTCGCCCTCGGCCGGGAGATCGCCGCCGCCAACCCCGCGCTGGCCGGCGCCCGTTGGCAGCGCGCCCGCATCGGCGCCGACCTCACGCTCGACAGCACCGACCTCGTCACCGTCTCCTACGTCCTCAACGAACTCTCCGTGGCCGACCGCACCGCCCTCGTCGACGCCGCCGCGGCCGCCGCGCAGGCCGTCGTGATCGTCGAGGCCGGCACCCCCGACGGCTACGCCCGCGTCATCGAGGCGCGGGACCGGCTGATCGGCGCCGGGTTCTCCGTCGCCGCGCCCTGCCCGCACAGCGCCCCGTGCCCGATCGTCCCCGGCGAGGACTGGTGCCACTTCGCGGCGCGGGTCAGCCGCTCCTCCCTGCACCGGCAGGTCAAGGGCGGCTCACTGCCGTACGAGGACGAGAAGTTCAGCTACGTCGCCGCCGCACGCTTCCCGGTCGACCCGGCCGCCGCCCGCGTGATCCGGCGGCCGCAGATCCGCAAGGGGCAGGTGCTCCTCGACCTGTGCGAGGCCGACGACCTGCTGCGCCGTACGACGATCACCAAGCGCCACGGCGAGCTGTACAAGGCGGCCCGGGACACGGACTGGGGCGACCCCTGGCCGCCGCCCGCGCCGCGGCCGTAGCGCCCGCACGGGACAGGCCCGGGTCCCGTGAAGCCCGGGATGGTGGGACCATAGGGCATGCTGTCCGCACCACAGCGAGACGAGGGGATTGATGAGCGGGACGTTCGGTGGCCGATCCGGCCGGCAGGGCAGGCTCTCCCAGTGGCTGCGTGGACGCCGCCCACAGCAGGCCGTCGGAGACGGCGGCCGTGAGACGCTGCTGTTCGCCGCCGCCGGAGCGGGGCTGCCGCTCGCGCCCGCCGCGCACCCCGGGCCCGACTACCGCTGCTCCTGCGACCGCGTCGGCTGTCCCACGCCCGCCCGGCACCCGGTGTCGTTCGCGTGGCAGACGCAGTCCACGACCGACCGCGCCCAGGTCGAGCGCTGGGTCCGGCAGCAGCCGGAGGCCAACTTCGTCACCGCGACCGGCATGGTGCACGACGTCCTCGACGTGCCCCTGGAGGCCGGGCGCGAGGCGCTCGAGCGGCTGCTCGACGCCGGCGTCGAGGTCGGCCCGGTCGCCGAGAGCGACGACGGCCGCATGCTGTTCTTCACCCTCACCCGGGGCACGCCCGAGGACGAGGACGAGTGGTGGCCGTGCGAGCTGGACTGCCGCCCCGAGACCATGGACGAGCATCCGGGCCTGCGCTGGCACTGCCGCGGTTCGTACGTGCTCGTGCCGCCCGCGCGGCTGCCCGGCGACGACGACCGCAGGGTGCGCTGGCTCCGCGGCCCGTCGTACGCGCTGCCGGACCCGCTGAGCCTCTTGGAGGTCCTCACCGACGCCTGCGCCCGCCACGCCGCCGAGGACCCCGACCACGCGGCGACGCCCTGGCCCAGGCGCCACTGAGGTTTCCTACTCTCCCCGCGCCGACGTGAGGCCCTGGATGCGGCCGAGCAGCGACACCTGGCCGCGTCCCGGACCGGTCGTGGTGCCCTTCTTCGGGTCGAGGGCCACCTCGTTGGAGATGAACTCCAGCGTGAGGGACTGCTTGACCTCGCCCTTCGTCAGCGCCTCGACGTCCTTGTTGAGAGAGGGCGGGGACGTGCCCGCGGCGGCGGTCTGCTTGACGTAGTGGCGTGTGGCGAAGAACACCATCGCACCGCCGTCCGTCGTGCGCAGAGCCAGGGGTGCGTAGTCGCCGGCCGTCAGCGGCTCGTCGATGTACTGGGTGGCCAGGCCCGGCCGACGGGACTCCTTCGTGCGCTGGACGCGCCAGCCGCTGGTGTGGGGGCCCGCCGCGAAGCCGCTTCCGCCGCTCTTCAGGTACGTGGTGTACCCGCGGCTCAAGTCCTCTGGACTGGCGGCCAGTCGCGCCGTGTTCGCGGATACGGCCTCGGCCCAGCCGTCGCGGTCCTTCTTGAACTCGGGCACGTCGCCCGGGGCGAGCAGCGTCAGATAGGCCACCTGGAACGGCTGGTTGAGCCCGTGGCGGGTGAAGACGAACAACCAGCGTGCGCTGCCGCCCTTGTTGGCCAGCGCGTCGGCGACGAACCAGCGCGGCCAGCCCGCCTTCTTGGGGATCGTGTACTTCACGTCCGAAAGCTTCAGCGGCGTGTAACCGGCGTTGCCGCCAGGGCTGTTGGCGTGCCCCGCCTTCAGGCGGGCCCCGTCGATGTCGGCGAGCGCGCCGGTGACGCGGTGCGCGTCCAGGGAACCGTCGTTCGCCCGGCCCGCCTTGTTGTACGCGGCTGTGAACTGTTCCAGCGCCTTGGCGGCCTCGGCGCGGGTGGTGGCGGGGAGCACCTCGCGCTCCCCGTGCACCACCACGCATCCGCTCGCCGTCAGCGACAGAGCGGTCAGCGAGGCCGCTGTCAGTGTGTTCCGGATCAGTGCGTTCCGGTCACGCCTGCGGAGCCTTCGAGGGCTGTGATCCCTGGTCATGAGGTGTCTTCACCTTCCCCTTCCCGGAGGCGAACCCTACCGGGGAGAGGAACAGCGCGAGTGTCGGGATCAGGTAGAGGAGCCACACCGTGACCTGGACGACGGTCGGGTCGGGCTGGAAGTTGAAGACACCCTTGAGCAACGTGCCGTACCAGCTGTCCGGTTCGATCGTGTCGCTGATGTCGAAGGCCACGCTGCGCAGACCCGGGATCAGGCCGGCCTCCTGCAGATCGTGGAAGCCATAGGCCAGCACGCCCGCCGCCACGATCACCAGCATGCCGCCGGTCCACTTGAAGAACTTCGCCAGGTTGATCTTCAGGGCGCCCCGGTAGAACAGCCAGCCCAGGAAGACCGCGGTGGCCAGGCCCAGCGCCACGCCGATCAGCGGGCGCGGGGTGCCGTCGCTGGCGGCGTGCACGGACGCCCACACGAACAACGCGGTCTCCAGGCCCTCACGGCCCACGGCCAGGAAGGCGGTGGCGACCAGCGCGCCCGTGCCCATCGCCAGGGCGGCGTCCAGCTTGCCGTGCAGCTCGGACTTCAGATGCCGGGCGGTGCGCCGCATCCAGAAGACCATCCATGTCACCAGGCCCACCGCGACGACGGACAGGGAGCCGCCGAGACCCTCCTGCGCCTCGAACGTCATCTCCTGGGAGCCGAACTCCAGCGCGCAGCCGAAGCCCATCGCGATGACGATCGCGGCGCCGATGCCGATCCAGATCGGCTTCAGGGCGTCCCTGCGGCCGGTCTTGACCAGATAGGCGATCAGGATGCAGACGACGAGGCTGGCTTCCAGGCCCTCGCGCAGACCGATCAGGTAGTTGGAGAACAACTGGTCACGCCTCCTCGGAGAACAGGGTCCGGCCCCACCAGTCGTCCTTGTCCCGGACGCCGGGCGGGATCGCGAAGACCGCCGAACTCACATGCTGGATGTACTCGTTGAGCGCGTCGGAGCGCGACAGCCCCCGTTGCAGCGGGATGAACCCGTGGCGCACGTCGCGCTGGTACGCGATGAAGAACAGGCCCGCGTCGAGCCGGCCGAGACCGTCCGTGCCGTCCGTGAAGGAGTAGCCGCGGCGCAGGATCGTCACCCCGTTGTTGGCGTCGGGGTGCGCGAGCCGTACGTGCGCGTCGGGCTTCATCGCCTTCAGGAACGGCTCGTCGCGCTCCTTCGACTTGCCGACCGGGGCGCCCTCGCGCTTGTCCCGGCCGAAGACGTCCTCCTGCTCCTGGAGCGACGTACGGTCCCACGTCTCGATGTTCATGCGGATGCGCCGGGTCACGAGGTACGAACCTCCGGCCATCCAGGCCGACTTCGCGTCCCCGTCGCCCTCGCCGACCCACACGAACTTCTTCAGGCGGTCCGGCTCGTCGCCCGCGATGTTGCGGGTGCCGTCCTTGAAGCCCATCAGGTTGCGCGGGGTCTGCGCGTCCGGTGTCGTCGACGACGTCTTGCCGAAGCCGAGCTGCGACCAGCGCACGGCGACCTTGCCGAAGCCGATCCGGGCCAGGTTGCGGATCGCGTGCACCGCGACCTGCGGGTCGTCGGCACAGGCCTGGACGCACAGGTCGCCGCCGCCGCGGGCCTTCTCCAGGTTGTCGCCGGGGAACTTCGGCAGGTCGGCGAGCGCCTCCGGACGCCGGTCCTGCAGGCCGAACTTGTCGAACAAGGAGGGCCCGAAGCCGATCGTCAGCGTCAGCCGCGACGGCTTGAGTCCCATCGCCTCGCCGGTGTCTTCCGGCGGCGCCTCGGGCAGCCCGCCGAAGGCGTCGCCGACCGGGTGACCGGCGGTCATGTGTGCCGCGGCCCGCGTCCAGTCCTTCAGCAGCTGCACGAACTCGCCGCGGTCGTCCGTCTTCACGTCGAACGCGGCGAAGTGCAGCCGGTCCTGCACGGGCGTGGCGATGCCCGCCTGGTGGGCGCCGTGGAACTCCACCGCACCGCCCGCCTCCGCGGCGACCGGCGCCACGTCGTCGCCGGTCCGGGTCATCGCCACCGCACCGCCCGCCGCGGCGGCGCCGAGCGCGAGCCCGGCCCCGCCCCAGCCGATCAGGGCCCGGCGGGAAGGCGCGGTGCCGCTCGGGGCGGCGCTGCTCTCGGTCTCGGTCATGGTCGGCGCCTCCCTACTTCACTACGGCGGCGGCGAGCCGGGACAGCGGCTCGGCGAGCGCGTTCACCGCGTCCGACAGCTCCTTGCGCTGCTTCTCGGTGACCTTGTCGTAGGAGACGAAGTCGTACGAGCCCTTGTCCGAGCCGTCCGCGCGGTACTTGTCGAGCAGGGTGTTCAGCGCCGCGAACTGCTTGTCGAGCTCCTTGGTCAGCGCCGGGTCGTTCTTCGACGCGACCGGCTTCAGCAGCTCGTACGCCTTCTGCGCGCCCTCGACGTTGCCCTTGAAGTCGCTCAGGTCGGTGTGCGAGTAGCGGTCCTCCTCGCCGGTGACCTTGCCGGTGGCGACCTCGTCGAGCAGCTCCTTGGCGCCGTTGGCCATGGAGGTCGGGGTGATCTCGGCCTCGCCGACCCGCTCCTGCCACTCCTTTAGCTCGGTCACGAGCTGGTCGGCGACGTTCTTCTCCTCGGCGCCGACCTTCTTGTCCTTCCAGAGGGCCTTCTCCAGCCGGTGCCAGCCGGTCCACTTCTGGCCGTCCTCCAGGCCGTCGGCGCGCGCGTCGACCTTGGGGTCGATGTCACCGAAGGACTCGGCGATCGGCTCGGTCCGCTCCCAGCCGAGGCGGGAGGGCGCGTAGGCCTTCTTGGCGGCGTCGATGTCGCCGTCCTTGACGTCCTTCACGAACGTCTCGACGAGCGGCAGCGTGGCCTGGGCCTGATCCTGGGCGTAACGGCGGTAGTCGGCGACCGCCTTGTCCAGGCGGGGGTCGCGCTTGGCGCCCGCGCCGCCCGTGACGGTCAGCTTCTGCCGCACGCCGTGGCCCTTCATGCCCGGGCGGCACGCGATCTCGTACGAACCCGCCTTCACCTCGGCGGTCAGCGTGTACTTGGTGCCGGGGCCGATGTTCTCCTTCTCGGAGACGATCCGGTCGTCCGGGAAGAGGATCTCGACCTCGGTGGCCTGCTCGCCCTTGTTCTCGATCTGCAGGGTCACCTGGCCGGCCGGAACGGACTTGGCGGAGGTGTCGCACTTGGAGTCGGCGGCGGTCACCTGGACCGCGTCGGCGTCGGCCTTGGCGTCGCTCTTGGCCGTGCATGCGCTGAGCGCGGTCAGAGCGGCCACGGTGGCGGCGGCGGTGACGGTAAGTCGGACGGCTCGCATGCAGGCTCCTGGCAAAAATGATTGGTGAGGCTCACCTAACTTACCTGAGGCTAGCCTTACCGATACCCACCGGGCCCGTGATTCCACTTCACGAAAAGATCACAGACGCGCGTACGTTTCGGCCGACGGCTGGTCAGGTAGGCTCTTCCGTCGCTCGCGGCACGACCGGCGGACGGGATCGCCCCCGGCGCACGTGCGACGTGGTCGGCTCCGGTCCGTGCGACAGCGCGCCCATCACGTCACCGGCGTGCGCCCTTACGTGCGCGGTGGTGTTTGAATGCCCGCGTGACTGACTACGACGTGCTGCGCGTCTTCTGCGCGGCGGGCGGCGGATACGGCAACGAGCTCGGCGTCGTCCGCGACGGCTCGCGCATTGCCGACCCGGACGACCGGCAGGCGTTCGCGGAGAAACTCGGCTTCAGCGAGACCGTGTTCGTCGACGACCCCGAGCGCGGCGTCATCGACATCTACACCCCCACCCTGCGCCTGCCCTTCGCCGGTCACCCCTGCGTCGGCACGGCCTGGCTGCTGGACGTGCCCGAGCTGGTCACGCCCGCCGGTGTCGTCGGGGCCCGCCTGGACGGCGAGTTCAGCTGGATCGAGGCCCGCCCGGAGTGGGCGCCGCCGCGCACCCTGCGCCAGTACGCCACCGCCACCGAGGTGGACGCCCTGCCCGTGCCGCCGCCCGGCGACTGGGTCTACGCCTGGGCCTGGGAGGACGAGTCCGCCGGTCGCGTCCGTGCCCGCGCCTTCCCCGGCCGCGGCGACGGCATCGACGAGGACGAGGCGACGGGCGCGGCGGCACTGCTGCTCACGGACCGGCTCGGCCGCGCGCTCAACATCCGGCAGGGCACCGGATCCCAGATCCTCACGGCACCCCAGCCGCACGGCTGGGTGGAGATCGGCGGCCGGGTGTTCCTGGAGCGCTGAGGCCTCGCCCTGAGCTCGGCGCTCACGCGCTCAACGGGAACTCCTCGGACAGCGCCCTGAAGACCGCCGAGTTCAGGGCGAACGCCCGCCCGCACTCGGCGACCATCCGCTGTCTCTCCAGGCCGTCGGCGTCGACCGCGTCCAGTCGCTCCCGGTAACTCCGCTTGAACGCGGCGGGGTTGGGGATCTGATCGAACACGTAGAAGCGGACCCCGTCACCGCTGCGCGCGAAGCCCCAGGTCGTCTCGGCGCGCTCCTGGATGAGCCGGCCGCCGGAGAGGTCGCCCAGGTAACGGGTGTAGTGGTGGGCGACGTACCCGAGCGGCCACCGCTCGGCGCACCTGCGTACCCGGGCCGCGTATGCCCGCGTGGCCTCCAGCGGGGCGAGCGTCGCGCGCCAGTCCGGCCCCCGCAGATGCTCCAGGTCCCGCTCCAGGGCGGCCAGCCGGAACAGCTCCGGCCGGATGAAGGGCCCGGCCGCCGGATCCGCGGCCAGCCGCTCGGCCCCGAGCTCCAACGCCTCGTACACGAACCAGAGTTGCTCCGTGTACCGCGCCCACGCCGCCACGCCGAGCCCGCCGCCGAGCAGGTCGGTCATGAACGTCGAGGCCTCCGCCTCCGTGTGCCGGTCGTGGGAAGCGGTCCGGATGAGTGCCGAGAAGGAGGAGCAGTCCATGAGGCACGCCCTTTACGACTTGCCGACACCTTGTCGGTAAAAGTCTACAAGAGGAAGCCCGCCCCCTGCAGAGGGCGGGCTCGGCCGTGGATCACGGCACGGACCGACCGGGGATCACGGCAGGGTCAGGATGTCCGCCCCCGTGTCCGTCACCACCAGCGTGTGCTCGAATTGGGCCGTGCGCTTGCGGTCCTTGGTCACGACGGTCCAGCCGTCGTCCCACATGTCGTACTCGTGCGTGCCGAGCGTCAGCATCGGCTCGATCGTGAAGGTCATCCCGGGCTGCATGACCGTCGTCGCGTGCGGGCTGTCGTAGTGCGGGATGATCAGCCCGGAGTGGAAGGACGTGCTGATGCCGTGCCCGGTGAAGTCCCGGACCACGCCGTATCCGAAGCGCTTGGCGTACGACTCGATGACCCGGCCGATGACGTTGATCTGACGCCCCGGCCTGACCGCCTTGATCGCGCGGTTGAGGGACTCGCGGGTCCGCTCCACCAGCAGCCGGGACTCCTCGTCGACGTCCCCGACGAGGTACGTGGCGTTGTTGTCGCCGTGCACCCCGCCGATGTACGCCGTGACGTCCAGGTTGACGATGTCGCCGTCCCGCAGCACCGTCGAGTCCGGGATGCCGTGGCAGATGACCTCGTTGACGCTGGTGCACAGCGACTTGGGGAAGCCGCGGTAGCCGAGCGTGGACGGGTAGGCGCCGTGGTCGCACATGTACGCATGGGCGACCTTGTCCAACT
Organism: Streptomyces sp. NPDC046805; assembly: GCF_040645355.1. Taxonomy (NCBI): domain Bacteria; kingdom Bacillati; phylum Actinomycetota; class Actinomycetes; order Kitasatosporales; family Streptomycetaceae; genus Streptomyces; species Streptomyces sp. NPDC046805. The sequence continues at coordinate 39,146 of NZ_JBEYYC010000024.1, forward strand.
GGTCCGTGGTCACGCCCGGCGCGATGATCTTCGCCGCCTCCTCCATCGCCCGCGCGGCGATCCGCCCGGCGAACCGCATCGCCTCGACGGTCTCGGAGGTCTGCACCTCGGGGCCGGTGTACGGCGTCGGCGCGGGCTTGCCGACATACTCGGGGCGTCGGATGTTTCCGGGGACCGAACGGGTGGGAGACAGCTCCCCTGGTACGAGCAGCGACTGGCCAGACATGCCAGCGAGTCTAACCAGCGGACATGGGAGAGCATGTCCGTGGCGAAAGGAGCCTGTCATGGCCGTGTTCAAGAAGCGGACAGCCGGAAAGCCGGGCGAGTGGTACTACTGCCTGGAGCACAAGAAGGTGGAGGAAGGCCCGGAGTGCCCGGCCAAGGACCGCTTCGGTCCCTACGCCACCCCCGCCGAGGCCCAACACGCCCTGGAGACCGCCCACGAGCGCGACCTCCAGTGGGAGAACGACCCGCGCTGGCACGACGCAAAGGCCGGTGAGGGCGGCGACGAGGGCTGATCAGCCCGCAACGGGTCCGGTCGGGGCCGCCCGCTGCGCGCGCAGCCGGACCGCGTGTTCGTCGGTGCGCGCGTCGTAGGTCATCAGCCCGGGCAGGCACAGCGCGAGCAGGCCCAGGACGCCCACGCACAGCAGGCCGCCCGCCCCCACGGACGCCCGCACGCCGAGCCAGGCCGCCGTGCCACCCGCGCGGACCTGGCCCAGCTGCGGGCCCACCGAGTACGACAGCAGCTCGATCCCGGCGAGCCGCCCACGCAGCTCGTCCGGGATCGTCTGGTTCCACATGGCGGAACGGAAGATCCCACTGACCATGTCGCAGCCGCCGGCCACGGTGAGGAACAGCAGCACCAGCCAGACGTTCCCCACCACGCCGGCGGCGGCGACGGCCAGGCCCCACAGCGTGGCCGAAAGCAGCACCATCCGGCCGTGCCGGTGAACCCGCGAGGTCCAGCCACCGGTCAGGGACACCAGCAACGACCCCGCCGGGATGGCCGCGTACATCAGCCCCAGCGCCCACGCGGCATGCAGTTCGTCCGCGAGGAACGGCAGCACCGCGAGCGGCATCGCCAGGAACATCGCCGCGAGGTCGACCGCGTAGGTGCCGAGGAGTTCTTTGCGGCTCCAGGCATAGCGGGTGCCCTCGGCGATCGCCTTCAGGGACGGCTTGCCGGCTTCGTGGGAGGCGGGCGAGGCGGCGATGCCGACGACGAGGGCGACCGAGACGACGAAGGTCAGCACGTCCGCCGCGTACGCCGAGGCGAGTCCCGCGTAGGCCACGACCACACCCGCCACCGCCGGGCCCAGCACCCCGCTGACCGTCCAGCGCAGGGAGTTGAGCGAGGCCGCGGCCGGGAGGTCGGCGTGGGCGACGATCCGCGGCCAGAGCGAGTCGAGCGCCGGCCGCTGGACGGCGAACAGCGCGGAGGAGAGGGCGGCGACGACGTACAGCGGCCAGACGCCGGGATGCGGGAGCAGGGCGTTGAGCAGCAGCGCCGTGCTGAGCAGGCCCTGTCCGGCCTCCGACGACAGGATCAGCCCGCGCTTGTCCAGGGCGTCGGCGAGGGCACCGCCGTACAGCCCGAACACGATCAGCGGGACCAGCTCCACCGCGCCGATCGCGCCCACCGCGGCGGCCGACCCGGTGAGGTCCTTCAGCTGCACCGGCAGGGCGACCAGGGTGAGGAAGCTGCCGAAGTTGCTGATCAGCCCCGACAGCCAGAGTCTGCGGAAGTCGGCGGAGGCCCGCCAGGGGGCCAGGTCGGGGAGCAGGCCGCGCAGGCCGCCGGTGTCGGTCACGACGGCTCATGGTCGGCCGGGGAGCTGCCGTGGGCAACCGGATTTCCGCGCGGCGCCGCGATCTGCGCGGGCTACCAGACGCCCGGCGGTGGCGACGTCAAGTGGTCCGCGATCCGTGACAGGCGGTCCCGGAAACGGCCGTGGCCCCGCGGGGAGGGGAGCGGGTTCTCGCCGGCCGCCGCGCTCACCAGGTGCTGCACGGTGTCCAGGTCCAGCTCGGACCCGTCCGGTACGGTCAGCGTCTCGTGCGCCAGCGCGTCCAGTTCGCCTCCGCCGGCGCCCAGGGCCAGCACCGTCACCCCGGCCCGCCGCGCGTCGTGCACCCGCTCCAGCAGCGCCGCGGGCTCCTCGGGGGCCACCACCATCAGCGTCTCGCCCCGCCGTGCCGCCCCGATCCGCCCGGGGCCGACCGCGAGGTGCGCCGGATCCGAGGGGCGCGCGTCGTGCCGTACGAGGGTCGGGGTCAGCTCCGGCGTTCCCGACCAGGCCGCCTCGTCCACCAGGTGGGCCGCCAGGTGCCACGGCTCGTACTCCGGGGTGCCCACCAGCAGCAGCCCGCCGCCGTGCGTCACCACGGAGCCGCGCAGCACCCCGGCGAACCGCCGGGTGGCCCCCAACCACTCGGTTCCGGCGAGCACTTCGCGCAGCAGCGTGACCCGTACGGCGTCCATGCGACCGCATCCTGCCCCAACGGGCCCCGTGGGGTGCGGGGTTCGGGCGGGATTCGCCCGACCGGGGAGGACCGGGACCGCGGACGCGTGATCCGGTGGGGCGGGCGGCGGACGTAGAGTCGGCCGCATGACCTCTACCGACAGTGCACAGCAGCCCGCGAAGGCCCCCGCCAAGGACCCCTGGGACCTGCCCGACGTCTCCGGGATGGTCGTCGGCGTGCTCGGCGGCACCGGGCCGCAGGGCAAGGGCCTCGCCTACCGGCTCGCCCGGGCCGGCCAGAAGGTGATCATCGGCTCCCGGGCTGCCGAGCGCGCGCAGGCCGCCGCCGAGGAGATCGGCTACGGCGTCGAGGGCTTCGACAACGCCGAGACCGCGCGCCGCAGCGACATCGTGATCGTCGCGGTGCCCTGGGAGGGACACGGCAAGACGCTGGAGTCCCTGCGCGAGGAGCTCGCCGGCAAGCTCGTCGTGGACTGCGTCAACCCGCTCGGCTTCGACAAGCAGGGCGCCTACGCCCTGAAGCCGGAGGAGGGCAGCGCCGCCCAGCAGGCCGCCGTCCTGTTGCCGGACTCCCGGGTCACGGCCGCCTTCCACCACCTGTCCGCCGTCCTGCTCCAGGACCCCGAGACCGCCGAGATCGACACCGACGTGATGGTCCTCGGCGACAAGCGGGCCGACACGGACCTCGTCCAGGCGCTGGCCGGGCGCATGCCCGGCATGCGTGGCGTCTACGCGGGCCGGCTGCGCAATGCCCACCAGGTGGAGGCCCTGGTCGCGAACCTGATCTCCGTCAACCGCCGGTACAAGGCGCACGCGGGGCTCCGGATCACGGACGTATGACCCCATGGGGGACACTGGGAGCCGTTCAGCAAGCAGTGTCCCCTCGACATCCCCGGACGTCCCCCGACAGGAGCCGACCCCATGCCCCGCCTCGCCCTCTACGCCCTCGCCGTCTGCGTCCTCTCCGCGGTCGCGGCCGTCGTCTCCTTCGTCCAGGGCAGCTGGCTGGGGATCGTCTGGGTGCTGCTCGCGGGCCTGTCGTCCAACATGGCCTGGTACTACGTCAAGCGCGGCCGGGCCGGTGGCCGGGGCGAGTCCGTCACGGGCTGACCAGGCAGCCCTGGTCGGCGCCCTGCCAGAAGCGGTAGAGCGCCTGGCCGCAGTACTGGTCGACGGGGTTGATCCCCAGCGCGTGCAGGATCGTGTCGATCACGTCGAAGAACGCGCTGTTGACCGACGGCACCCACAGCAGCGCGAACACGAACAGCAGCCCGAACGGCGCGAACGGCTCCACCTGGCGCTTGATGCCGCGCGACAGCCACGGCTCGACGACTCCGTACCCGTCGAGGCCCGGCACCGGCAGGAAGTTCAGGATCGCGGCCGTGACCTGGAGCAGGGCGAGGAAGGCCAGCGCGAACCGGAAGCCGAGGGGCACCCCGTCCAGGGCGTGGAGCCAGAAGGGCGCGCTGCACACCGCCGCGAACAGCACGTTCGTCAGCGGGCCCGCCGCCGAGATCAGACTGTGCCGCCAGCGGCCCCGGATCCGGCCGCGCTCGATGAACACCGCCCCGCCGGGCAGCCCGATCCCGCCCATGATCACGAATAGCACCGGGAGCACGATGCTCAGCAGGGCGTGGGTGTACTTCAGCGGGTTCAGCGTGAGATAGCCCTTGGCGCCGACGGTGATGTCCCCGCCGTGCAGCGCGGTCCGCGCGTGCGCGTACTCGTGCAGACACAGCGAGACGATCCAGGCCGCCGTCACGAACAGGAAGACGGCGATGCCCGGCTGCGCCGCGAACCCCGTCCAGGTCGCCCAGCCGGTGACCGCGGTCATGGCCAGGATCCCGAGGAAGACCGGGCTGATCCGGCGGTCGGCGGGGCGGGTGGTGGCGGTGGTCATGGGGCTCCTGGGTCGGGTCGGTGGCGGCCGTGCGGTCGACCGTACCGGTGGTGTGGGGTGAACGTCGTGCGGGTGACCGGAGGTTCCTGGTAGTCGTTACGCTGTAGTCGAGTCGATCGAGGAGGTGGCCATGACGATCACCGACGACTGGGTCGAGTCCGTGCAGGAAGCCATGGAGGTGCCCAGGAGCGCCCGCCTCCGGCTGACGAAGAACGGGCTCACCTCGGTACCGGTGACCCACGCGCACAGGACGACTCAGCGGCGCATCGAGAACCAGATCGAGGACCGACTGCCGGGCTGGGTCCCGGTGGGTGAGTTCTCGGTTGTCCCAGCCCGAGAGGGCTACAAACCGGAGCCCGACGCCTCGGCGCTTCCCCTGGACCAGGTCCGCTCGGACAAGAGTGAGATCAATGAGGCGCTGCTGCCCTTCGTGGTCGAGGTCGTCTCGCCGGAGAGCAAGAACCGCGACTACAGTACGAAGCCCGAGCACTACGCCATGCGCGGAATCCCGGCGTACCTGATCGTCGATGTCCTCGCCGCATCCTGGAAGCTCCTGACCCAGCCGGAGAACGGCACCTACCAGTGCGCCGTGTCCGGCCCCTTCGGCAAGGAGATCGAGATTCCGGTCGCCGACCAGATCCTCACCCTCGACTCCTCCCAGTTCCTGCGCGTCTGAAACCCGGAGGCGGAGCCGGGGCGTCCCCGGTGACAATGGACCTCGTGCGCTACCGCATCCTCGGCACCACCCAGGCGCTCCGCCCCGACGGCACGGCCGTTCCCGTGGGCGGAGCGCGGCTGCGTGCCCTGCTGACCGTGCTGGCCCTGCGGCCCGGCCGCAGCGTGCCGGTGAGTCTGCTCGTCGACGAGGTGTGGGGCGCGGATCCGCCCGCCGACGCGATCGGGGCGCTCCAGGCGCTGGTGGGGCGGCTCAGGCGGGCCCTCGGCGCGGACGCCGTCGCCTCGGCGGAGGGCGGCTACCGGCTCGCCGCCGCGCCCGACGACATCGACCTGCACCGTTTCGAGCGGCTGGTGGGGGAGGGGCTGCGCGCGCTGGCCGACGGTGACGCGGCGAAGGGGGCCGTCGTCCTCGACGACGCCCTCGCCCTGTGGCGCGGGCCCGCCCTCGCCGATCTGCCCGACCGCACGGCCGAGGCCACGCGCCTGGAGGCCCGCCGCCTCGACGCCCTGCGCGCCCGGCACGCCGCCGCCCTCGCCCTCGGCGGCGCCGAACAGGTGCTGCCCGAGCTCACCGCCCTGTGCGACAGCCACCCGCTGGACGAGCCCCTCCAGGTCCTGCGCCTGCGCGCCCTGCGCGACGCGGGCCGTACGGCCGAGGCGCTCGCTGCCTACGAGGACGTACGACAGCTGCTCGCGGACCGGCTCGGTTCCGACCCGGGTGGTGAACTGCGCTCCCAGCACGCCGAGTTGCTGAGGTCGGAGCCCGTGGCCGCGGCCGACGCCGGCGTGCCGCGGCAGGAGGCGCCCGTGGGCAACCTCCCCGCCCGGCTCACGTCCTTCGTCGGCCGGGAGGCGGACATCGAGGCCATCCGGGGCGACCTCGCGGCGGCCCGGCTCGTCACGCTGCTCGGGCCCGGCGGGGCCGGGAAGACGCGGCTGTCGCAGGAGGCCGCCGAGACCGTGCGGGACGCCGGCCGGGGCGGGGTGTGGCTGGCGGAGCTGGCGCCCGTGGACGACCCGGACGCCGTACCGGAGGCCGTGCTCACCGCGATAGGCGCCCGCGAGACCGTGCTGCACGGCGCCGGCGCCGAGAACATGCGGGCCGTCGCCGAGCGGTACGACGACCCGGTCGAGCGGCTCGTCGAGCACTGCGGCCGGCGCCGCATGCTGATCATCCTCGACAACTGCGAGCACGTCGTGGACGCGGCGGCCCATCTGGTGGAGCGGCTGCTGGAACGCTGCCCCGGACTGACCGTGCTCGCCACCAGCCGTGAACCCCTGGGCGTGCCGGGGGAGTTGCTGCGGCCCGTGGAGCCGCTGCCCGAGCCGGTCGCGCTGCGGCTGCTCGCCGACCGCGGCGCCGCCGCCCGGCCCGGCTTCCGGACCTACGCCGACGCGGAGACGGCGGCCGCCTGCGCCGAGATATGCCGAAGACTCGACGGACTGCCCCTGGCCATCGAGCTGGCCGCCGCCCGGCTGCGGATGCTCACCCCGCGGCAGATCGCCGACCGCCTCGACGACCGCTTTAGGCTGCTCACCTCGGGCAGCCGTACCGTGCTGCCCCGCCAGCAGACCCTGCGGGCCGTCGTCGACTGGTCCTGGGACCTGCTGGACGAGGACGAACGGGACGTGCTGCGCCGCCTGTCGGTGTTCGCCGGCGGCTGCGACCTCGCCGCCGCCGAGGCCGTCTGCGGCCTCGTCGCCCTCGACGCGCTCGGCTCCCTGGTCGACAAGTCCCTTGTCGTGGCGGCCCCTTCACCCGACGGCGACATGCGCTACCGGCTCCTGGAGACCGTCGCCGAGTACGCCGGCGAACGGCTCGATCAGGCCGGCGACCGCGCCGCGGCCGAGCACGCCCACCTCGTCTACTTCCGTGAACTCGCCCGCGCCAACGACGCGTTGCTGCGCGGCCCCGACCAGCGCCGCGCCGTCGAGCGGACCCAGCTGGAGTACGAGAACCTGCGCACCGCCCTGCGCCGCGCCGTCGCCGAGCGGGACGAGCAGGAGGCGCTCTGCCTGGTCCTCTCCCTGGTCTGGTACTGGCAGATGCGCGACCTGCGGATCGAGGCCCGCACCTGGTGCAGCGAGGCGATCTCCCTCGGCCCCGACCCGTTCGCCGAGCCGGTCCAGCGCGCCCAGCCGGTCTGGCGGCGCGCCACCGACGTCCCGCCGCCGCTCACCGGCGAGGACCTGGTCGAGGCCCGGCGCGGGGTCCACCTCGCCCATCTGGCCTGCATGGACACCGAGTTGGACGCCTGGCAGACACCGCAGGCCCAGGCCAAGCTGCGCGCGATCACCGAGGTCTACGAGCCCGGGCTCCCGCAGCTGACGCGCAGCCCCGGCATGGTCTGGTTCTTCGCCGTGATGCTGACCGGCGGAACGGATCGGCTGATCTCGATCCTCGACGCCTGCGTGCGCACCTGCCGGGAGACGCCGAGCTACGAGTGGGAGCTGGCGGGCGCCCTCCAGATGCGGGCCAACCTCCTCGCGAACCGCCCCGAGTGGGCCGGCAACGCGACCCAGGACGCCGACGAGTCGCTGGAGATCTACCGGCGCCTCGGCGACGACTGGGGCACCGCGGAGGCCCTCTCCGCGCGCGGCGAGTCGCACGAACGCAAGGGCGAGTACGCCAAGGCCGCCGCCGACTACGAGGCGGCCATGGAGCACGCCGAACGCCTCGGCGCCCGCGCCCAGACCGCGGTCCTCGGCGCCCGCCTCGGCAATGTGCTCCTCGAGACGGGCGAGGCGGAACGCGGTGAGCGCCTGCTGCGCGAGGTCATCGAGCGTGGCGCCGGCACGCACAACGAGTCGATGCCCGCCGCCCACCTCTTCCTCGCCGCCCGCCTCGCCCAGACCGGCCGCGTCGCCGAGGCGCGCGAGCAACTCCGCAGGCTGCGCGAGGAGTTCAAGATCGCGCACTTCGTCGTCTTCGACGCGATGATCCTCGCCCAGGAGGCCTGGGTGGACACGCTCGACGGCGCCCACACCGACTCGCTGGAGAAGATCCGCCGGTCGGTGCGGCATGCCGCCGAACCCCTGTCCCAGACCATCGCCCCGCATCTGCCGTCCATCTGTCTGACCATCGCCGCGATGGCCCTCGTCGGCCTCGACGGCGGTGGCCGTGCCGGGGACGCCGCCCGGTGCCTGGCCGCCGCCGACGCCCTGCTGCCGCCCGGCCATGTCCGCTCCGCGGTGGAGCGCCACGTGTGCGACCACGCCGTGGCCGGGCTCCGGACCGTGCTCGACGACACGGCGTACGAGGCCGCGTACGCCGAGGGCGGTGGCCTCTCCCTCGCGGAGGCCACCGCCCTGATCTGACGCCCGCACGCCCGAAGGCGGCGCGGTCCGCAGGGACCCGAACGTCAGCTCTTGGTACGGAACTTGTGGATCGCGACCGGCGCCATGACCGCCGTGATCGCCACGGACCAGGCCAGTGTCACCCACAGGTCGTGCGCGATGGGGCCGCCCACCATCAGGCCGCGCGCCGCGTCCGCCAGCGTGGAGAGCGGGTTGTAGTCGGTGAAGGCCTGCAGCCAGCCCGGCATCGACTTCGTCGGCGCGAAGATCGACGAGCCGAACTGCAGCGGGAACAGCACCAGGAAGCCCATCGCCTGCACCGACTGCGCGTTCTTCAGGATCACGCCCAGCGTGAGGAACACCCACATGATCGACGAGGCGAACACCGCGGACAGGCCCACGGCGGCGAACAGTCCGGACCAGTGGGTGATGTGGAAGCCGACCGCGACGGACACGAGCATCAGCACGGTCGTCGCGAACAGCATCCGGCCCAGCTCGACCGCGATCTTCGCGAACAGGACCGATCCGCGCCCGATCGGCAGGGACCGGAAACGGTCCATGACACCGGAGTTGAAGTCCTGGCTGAAGCCCGTGCCGACGCCCTGGGACAACGTCATGCTCATCATCGCGATCATGCCGGGGATCACGTACTGCACGTACTGGTCCTGGCCGCCGCCGAGCGCCTGCCCGATCGAGCCGCCGAAGACGTACACGAACAGCAGGGTGAAGACGACCGGCATCAGCAGCGCGTCGAACACCGACTCCGGGTCCTGCTTGATCCACAGCAGGTTGCGGCGGATCAGGGCCCCGGTGTGGCGCAGGTGGCCGCGCAGCGGGATACGGGCATCGGCGGCATCGCTCGTACGGACGGTGGCGGTGGCGGTGCTCATACGGCGACCTCTTCACGGGTGTCGGCGGACTCGGAGTCCTGCGGGGCACCGGCGCGGTGGCCGGTGAGGGACAGGAACACCTCGTCCAGGCTGGGCAGTTCGGTGCTGATCGAGGAGATGGTGATGCCGCGCGCGGTGACCGCGCCGACCACGGCGGTCAGCTGCTCGTCGCTGAGCACCGGCACCAGCAGCGTGCCGCTGTCGGTGTCCACGGTCGTGGTGGCGAGACCGGTGATGCCCAGCTCGTCCAGCACTCCGGCGAGCGGGCGCAGCTCCAGCGGATCCGCGGGCCGCACCCGCAGCGTCCGGCCGCCGACCTTCGCCTTCAGCTCCTCGATGCCGCCGTTCGCGATGACCTTCCCGCGGTCGACGACGGTCAGCTCGGAGGCCAACTGCTCGGCCTCCTCCATGTACTGGGTGGTCAGCAGGACGGTGACGCCGTCCCCGACCATCGCCTTGACCTCGTCCCAGACCTCGTTGCGGGTGCGGGGGTCGAGACCGGTGGTCGGCTCGTCGAGGAACAGCACCTCGGGCCGCCCGATCATCGACGCGGCCAGGTCGAGCCGCCGCCGCATGCCGCCGGAGTACGTCGACGCCGGCCGCTTGGCCGCCTCCGTCAGCGAGAACCGCTCCAGCAGCTCGTCGGCGCGGGTGCGGGCCTCCTTGCGGGGCAGATCGAGCAGCCGCCCGATCATGTAGAGGTTCTCCCAGCCGGGGAGCTTCTCGTCCACCGAGGCGTACTGCCCCGTCAGCCCGATCACCCGGCGCAGCTGCCTCGGCTGCCGTACGACGTCGTAGCCGGCGACGGTCGCGTGTCCGGCGCCGGGAGCCAGCAGGGTGGACAGGATCCGCACGAGGGTGGTCTTGCCGGCGCCGTTCGGCCCGAGCACACCCATGACGGTGCCCTCGCGCACGTCCAGATCGACGCCGTCCAGCGCCTTGGTCTCGCCGTAGTGCTTGACCAGCCCCCGTACCTTCACCGCGTGGCTCGCGCCCTTGGGGTTCTTGTCGATTCGCGTCATGGCAGCGACAGTGCCAGCGCCGACCGACAGACCACCGACATGACGCCGACAGCGCCTACAAGCCACCGACAACGTCGCGACGAGCACCGCAACCATCAATTGAGGAACCACGACGAGGCGCCGGCCGGCTCCGTGAGAGCGGCGCCGGCTTAAGGCGCAAAAACAGGGGACAGCCCCGTCGATGGGGGAAGTCGACGGGGCTGTCCGTGGTGTTTCCGCAGTGGTCTGGGGTGTTGCTAGTGAACGGAGTGTTCCTCCGTCGGGAACGTGCCGCCCACGACGTCCTCCGCGAAGGCCTTGGCCGCGTTGCCCATGGCCTCGCGCAGGGCGGCGTACTTCTTGACGAACTTCGGGACCCGCCCGCTCGTCAGCCCCATCATGTCGGTCCACACCAGGACCTGCGCGTCCGTCTCCGGGCCCGCGCCGATGCCGACGGTCGGGATGTGCAGCACACGGGTGACCTCGGCGGCCAGCTCCGCCGGGACCAGTTCGAGCACGACCGCGAAGGCGCCCGCGTCCTGTACGGACTTCGCGTCCCGCAGCAGCTGCTGGGCCGCCTCCTCGCCGCGTCCCTGGACCCGGTAGCCCATGGCGTTGACGGACTGCGGGGTCAGGCCGATGTGGGCCATGACCGGGATGCCGGACTCCACCAGCAGGCGGATCTGATCGTGCGAGCGCTCGCCGCCCTCCAGCTTCACGGCGCCGACCCCTGCCTCCTTCACCAGGCGGGTCGCCGAGCGCAGCGCCTGCACCGCGCCCTCCTGGTAGGAGCCGAAGGGAAGGTCGCCGACGATGAGGGCGCGCTGGGTGCCGCGGACCACCGCGGCCGACAGCATGGTCATCTCGTCGAGGGTGACGGGCACGGTCGTGTCGTACCCGAGGTGGCAGTTGCCCGCCGAGTCGCCGACCAGCATCACGGGGATGCCGGCCTCGTCGAAGACGGAGGCGGTCATCGCCTCGTACGCCGTGAGCATGGGCCACTTCTCGCCCCGCTCCTTGGCGAGGGCGATGTCGCGGACGGTGATGCGGCGTGTGCCCTTGCCCCCGTACAGCGCCTTGCTGCCGTCGGAGGGCTTGTTCTGGGCAGCCGAAAGCTGCGTCATTGCAACGGCTCCTAACGTCATCTCGAGGCGCCCTGACGGCGTCCCCGGATCGCCTCCATGGTGGCACCTCGTGCCGTCGAGGGCCAGAGCACCCCCCGGGTGAACCGGCCCTGTGTAAGGCCTCGGTAAAGGAATTCAGATACGAGACGGTTCCGTATTGGAATGGCCCTATGGTCGTACTCATGACAACTCCTGCCGTCTCCGCCTCCCGAATACCCGAGGCGGTACACCGGCGCCGTTGGGCGATCCTCGGCGTCCTCATTCTCAGCCTGCTGATCGTGGTGCTGGACAACTCGATCCTGAACGTCGCGATCAAGACGATCACCACCCCGGCCCCGACCGGGCTGGGCGCCACCCAGAGCGAGATCGAGTGGGCCATCAACGCCTACACCCTCGTCTTCGCGGGCCTGCTGTTCACCGCCGGTCTCATCGGTGACCGGCTCGGCCGCAAGAAGGTCCTGCTCGGCGGCCTCCTCGTGTTCGGCATCGGCTCCGCCCTCGCCGCCGAGTCGGGTTCGCCCGGGCAGCTCATCGCCTACCGTGCGCTGATGGCCCTCGGTGCCGCCTTCGTCATGCCCGCCACCCTCGCCGTCCTGATGAACGTCTTCGAGCGCGAGGAGCAGCCCAAGGCCATCGGCATCTGGGCGGGCGGCGTCGGACTCGGCATCGCCATCGGCCCGATCACCGGCGGCGCGCTCCTCGACCACTTCTGGTGGGGCTCGGTCTTCCTCATCAACGTGCCGATCGTGATCCTCGCGCTCGTGCTGATGCTGTGGCTGGTGCCCGACTCGCGCGACCCGAAGCCCGGCCGCGTCGACCCCGTCGGCGTGGTCCTGTCCGTCGTCGGCCTGGTCCTGCTCGTCTACGGCATCATCAAGGGCGGCGAGCTGGCCGACTTCACGAACGCCAAGGTGCTCGCGTCCATCGTGGGCGGCCTAGTGATCCTCGTCGGCTTCGTCCTCTTCGAGAAGCACAGCGACCACCCGTCGCTCGACGTCACCTACTTCAAGAACAAGGTCTTCTCGGCCGCGATGAGCGCCATCGCGCTGGTCTTCTTCGCGCTGATGGGCGTGACGTTCTTCGGCGTCTTCTACACCCAGAGCGTGCGCGGCTACTCGCCGCTCGAGTCCGGCCTGCTGATGCTGCCGCTGGCCGTCGCACAGATGATCTTCGCGCCGCGCGCCCGGCTGGTCGTCGACCGGTTCGGCAACAAGGTCACCACCACCGCCGGTCTGATCGTGATCGCCGCGACGCTGGCCGCGTTCACGAGCTTCGAGGCCGACACGCCGATCTGGGTTCTGGAGGTCGTCTTCTTCCTGATGGGCGCCGGCATGGCGCACATCATGACGCCGACCTCCGTCGTCATCATGCAGGCCCTGCCGCGCGAGAAGGCCGGGTCCGCCTCCGCGCTGAGCAACACCTTCCGCCAGGTCGGCGGCGCCCTCGGCATCGCCGTCCTCGGCTCGGTCCTGTCCACGGCGTACCGCAACGGCATCGAGGACAAGCTCGGCCTGCTGCCGCCCGGCCTGCGGGACACAGCGGGCGAGTCGATCGAGGCGACCCTGGGCATCGCCCAGCGGCTCGGCCCGCAGGGCAGGGCCCTGGTCGGCCCGGCCGACGACGCCTTCCTGCACGCCATGCACGTCACCGCCCTGTGGGGCACCGGCGTCGCGCTCGTCGGCGCGGTCGTGGTCGCCCTGTTCCTGCCGGGCAAGCCGGCGGCGGGCCAGGAGGCCGAGCAGGGAAAGGAGTTGGTAGGGGCCGCGGAGTAACACGCGGCCGCGAGGCCCCCGCGGGAGCAGGTGCCGTACGCACGCGGGGGTGCGCACCGTACGCACGCGGGGGTAAGCACCGTACGGATGCGGGAGTCCGCACCGTGCGAGCGCAGGAGTCCGCATCGTACGAACGCGGGACTCCGCCGGAGCCCGCGCGAGTACCGCGGGAGTTCCGCAGGGGTGCGAAGAGCACGGAGGATGCAGAGATGTCACGGGGGGAGGCGGCGGCTGCGGGACAATCACCGCAGCACAGCGAAAGGACGGAGTGACGTGAGCCTTGCCGAGAGCCGGCCGCGGGCGTGCGGTGCCAGCCGGGGCCGCCCGCGCAGTGAGGCCGTGGAGCGCGCCATCCTGGAGGGCGTGATGAAGCTCCTGGAGGAGGGTGTGCCCCTCGCCGAGCTCTCCATCGAGCGGATCGCCCGCACGGCCGGCGTCGGCAAGGCCACCATCTACCGCCGCTGGAGCGGTAAGGAGGAGCTCTTCTGCGACGTCCTGCGTGCCGCCGAGCCCCCCGACCCCGAGCTCCCCGGCACCTCGATGCGCGACGACCTGGTCGTCTTCCTGGAGACGATGCGCAGGCGCGGCCTGCTCAACCGCTCCTCGGCGATGCTGCACAACGTCTACGCCCAGATGAAGAGCAGCCCCAAGCTGTGGGCCGCGTACGAGGACACCGTCATAGCTCCCCGGCGCGAGATGGGCTGCGAGGTGCTGCGCCGCGGGCAGCGCGACGGCGAGATCCGCGCGGACGTCGACGTCGACCTGATCAACGACATCATCGTCGGCCCGATGATCGTCCGCGCCTTCATGCGCCCGGACGCGGAGCTCCCCGAGGGTCTGGCGGAGCAGATCGTCGACACGGTGCTCGAAGGCCTACGGCCCGTCAGTCCGCCTGGGGCGTAGCGCGAATGTGCGTGTTTCGTCACAGGCCCCGTCTGTCCCAGGGGTCACCGGAACCCCCTGTACCGACTTGTACGTCCTCGTCTCGTGTACGGCTGTCATGGACGGCGGGAACGGAACCGAACATCCCCTAGGGTCGACTCCAGGGGGACGACGGTGTGCACGGCAGGTTGTGAGGCAGGCGGTATGGCGCAGCAGGCGTACGTGACGAGGACGGACATCGGCGGCTCGGGGTCCGAGCGCCGGGGATCCCGGCTTCGGCGCCTGTCGAACCGCCCCCGCCGGTCCTGGCGCGGCGACCCGGGCGCCTGGAGCCGCGGCATCTTCCTAGGCCTGCTCGCGATCCTCCTCGCGCTGGTGATGCTGCTGCACTCGCGCATCCCCAACACCGTGGGCAACCTCGGCAGCCTGACCGAGACCTTCCTGCCCTGGCTCGGCGTGCTGGTCCCGGTGCTGCTGCTCCTCGGCGTCCTGAGGAAGTCGGCCACCGCGCTGATCGCGGTGCTGCTGCCGGCGATCGTCTGGCTGAACCTGTTCGGCGGGCTGTTCATCGACCGCACGGGCACCGGCGGCGACGTGATGGTGGCCACGCACAACGTCAACGCCGACAACGCGGACCCGGCCGGTACCGCCCGTGACGTCGCCGGTTCCGGCGCCGACGTGCTGGCGCTGGAGGAGCTGGAGCCCTCTGCGGTCCCGGTGTACGAGAGGGCGCTGGCACCGACGTACCGCTACCACACCGTCGTCGGCACCGTCGGGCTGTGGAGCAAGTACCCGATGACCGGCGTACGCGCCGTCGACATCAAGCTGGGCTGGAAGCGCGCGATGCGCGCCACGCTCGCGACGCCCGAGGGGCCGCTCGCGGTGTACGTCGCCCACCTTCCCTCGGTGCGGGTGAAGGTGGAGGCCGGGTTCACCGCGCGGCAGCGCGACAAGAGCGCCGACGCCCTCGGCGAGGCCATCGCCGACGAGCCTCTGTCCCGGGTGGTGCTGCTCGGCGACCTGAACGGCACGATGAACGACCGCGCGCTGAACGCCGTCACCTCCCAGCTGCGCTCCACCCAGGGCGCGGCGGGCAGCGGCTTCGGGTTCAGCTGGCCGGCGTCGTTCCCGATGGCGCGGATCGACCAGATCATGGTCAGGGGGGTCGACCCGAAGAGCTCCTGGACGCTGCCCGCGACGGGCAGCGACCATCTGCCGGTGGCCGCCCGTGTGCAGCTCGAAACCCAGCCTTAACCGCCGGGACCATCCGCCGGGGCGCTGGATCTGAGACCATTTGTTTCGCAGCTGAACTTAAGCTGTGCGAAACCCGCTCTCTCTCCTCCCCTGAAAGGCACAGGCCTCTTCATGCCCCTGGCCCTGCTCGCCCTCGCCGTGGGCGCCTTCGGCATCGGAACGACCGAGTTCGTGATGATGGGCCTGCTGCCCGACGTCGCGGACGACCTGCGCGTCTCCATCCCCACCGCAGGGCACCTGGTCTCCGCGTACGCGCTCGGCGTCGTCGTCGGCGCCCCGCTGCTCGCCGCCGCCACCGCCCGTATGTCGCGCCGCCGGGTCCTCGTCGCCCTGATGGGCCTCTTCACCGTGGGCAACGCGCTCTCCGCCTTCGCCCCCGACTACCACTGGCTGCTCGCCGCGCGCTTCCTGAGCGGTCTGCCCCACGGCGCGTTCTTCGGCGTCGGCGCCGTCGTCGCCGCGAACCTCGTCGCCCCCGAGCGCAAGGCCCGCTCCGTCTCGCGGATGTTCCTCGGTCTGACCGTGGCCAACGTCGTGGGCGTGCCGGTGGCCACGCTCATGGGCCAGCACTTCGGCTGGCGGGCGACCTTCCTGGGCGTGAGCGCGATCGGCCTGGCGGCGATAGCCTCCCTCCTGCTCCTCATCCCGCACGACCACGCGCACGCCCCGGCGGTGGGCCTGCGCGGCGAACTGGCCGCCCTGCGCTCCCTGCCCGTCTGGCTGGCGCAGGCCACGACCGTGGCCGGCTTCGCGGCGCTCTTCTCCGCGTACAGCTACATCACGCCGATGCTCACGGACGCGGCCGGGTTCGCCCACGGCAGCGTCACCCTGCTGCTGGCCCTCTTCGGTGTCGGCGCGACAGCGGGCAACCTGCTCGGCGGGCGCCTCTCCGACCACTCCCTGCGCGGCACGCTCTTCGGCGGGCTGACGGCGCTGGTCGTCGTCCTGGCGTTCTTCCCCGTCCTCATGGCCGCCCAGTGGAGCGCGGCCGTCGCGGTCATCCTGCTCGGTGCCGCCGCGTTCATCACCGGCTCGCCCCTGCAGCTCATGGTCATGGAGAAGGCGGCGGCCGCGCCGTCCCTCGCCTCCTCCGCCAACCAGGCCGCCTTCAACCTCGCCAACGCCGGCGGCGCGTGGATCGGCGGCCTCGCCCTGGCGGCGGGCCTCGGCGTGACGTCGCCGGCGTTGGCTGGCGCCGCCCTGGCGGTGCTCGGCCTGGCGGTGGCGGCACTCGCCTACGCCGTGGACCACAGGCGGGGTGCGGCGTCGACGGGGCGGGAGCGGCTGGTCGCGGGCCATGTCCCCGAGCAGCAGGGTGCGGTGCGGCACTGACCGCAAGGGCCGTGGCCGCAGGCCGGCCGTCCTAGCCGAGCGCCGCCGCCAGCAGTGCGGCGGTGCTCGCCACCAGCGGATGGTCGGCCGCGGCGGCCTCCTCGAACCTGGTCGTCAGCACGGTCATCACGACCGGTGCGCCGTCCGGCGTCCCCAAGTAGCCGTAGCAACAAGGGAGTTGCCACGGCCCACCTCCTCGAACAACCGAGCCGCCCGCGCGGCGGTCTCCAGGGCGGGGCGCCCGCTGACAACCTGTCGGCCGGCCCACGGAGTCGGGCTCAGCCCGTTTCCCGCCACCCGTTGGTGATCGGCAGCCGCCGGTCCTTGCCGAAGCCCTTCGCCGAGATCTTCGTACCCGGCGGGTACTGGCGCCGCTTGTACTCGGCCGTGTCGACCATGCGCAGGATCTTCGTCACCAGGGCCGGGTCGAAACCGGCGGCCACGATCGCGTCCGCGCCCTTGTCGTGGTCCACGTACAGGTCGAGGATCGCGTCCAGCACCGCGTAGTCCGGCAGGGAGTCCGTGTCGACCTGGCCCGGGCGCAGCTCCGCGCTCGGCGGCTTGGTGATGGAGTTCTCGGGGATCGGCGGGGTCTCGCCCCGCTCCCGCGCGGCCCGGTTGCGCCACTCGGCCAGCCGGAAGACCGACGACTTGTACACGTCCTTGATGGGGCCGTACGCGCCCACCGAGTCGCCGTACAGCGTCGAATAGCCCACCGCCAGCTCGGACTTGTTGCCCGGGGCCAGGACGATGTGGCCCTCCTGGTTGGAGACGGCCATGAGCAACGTGCCGCGCAGGCGGGCCTGGAGGTTCTCCTCCGCGAGGCCGCTCAGGCCCAGCGACTCCATGTACGCGTCGAACATCGGGGCGATGGGCACCGTACGGAAATTCAGGCCCGTGCGGCGGGCCAGCTCGGCCGCGTCGTCCCTCGAGTGCTGCGAGGAGTACTTCGAGGGCATGGACACGCCGTACACGTTCTCCGCGCCCACCGCGTCGCACGCGATCGCCGCGACCAGCGACGAGTCGATGCCGCCGGACAGGCCGATCAGAACCGACCGGAAGCCGTTCTTCCGGACGTACGCCCGCAGGCCCGTGACCAGCGCCGCGTACATCTCCTCGGCGTCGTCCAGCCGATCGGCGCGGACGCCGGTGTGCTCCGGCTCGTACGCCGGGACCGGGTCCTCGGAGAGGACCACCCGGTCGATGCGCAGCCCGTCGTCCACCACGCCCGTCGGGGCGTCGGCCGCGGCCGACGGGAGGTCCAGGTCCAGGAGCACGCACTCCTCGGCGAACTGCGGCGCCCGCGCGATCACCTCGCCGCCGCTGTCGACCACGATCGAGTCGCCGTCGAAGACGAGCTCGTCCTGGCCGCCCGTCATCGCGACGTAGGCCGTGGTGCAGCCCGCCTCCTGGGCCCGCTTGCGGACCAGGTCGAGGCGGGTGTCGTCCTTGTGGACCTCGAAGGGGGAGGCGTTGATGGAGAGCAGCAGGCCCGCCCCGGCCGAACGGGCCGCCGGCACCCGGCCGCCGTCCTGCCACAGGTCCTCGCAGATGGCGAGGGCGACGTCGACGCCGTGCACCCGGACGACCGGCATGGTGTCGCCGGGCACGAAGTAGCGGAACTCGTCGAAGACGCCGTAGTTGGGGAGGTGGTGCTTGGCGAAGGTGAGGACCACCTCGCCGCGGTGCAGCACCGCCCCCGCGTTCTGCGGGGCACCGGCCGGCTGGCCGTATCTGGGCTGGGCGGTCTCGGAGCGGTCGAGGTAGCCGACGACCACCGGCAGCTCGCCGAGGCCCTCGTCGGCGAGGCGTGCTGCCAGCGAGCGCAGGGCGGTGCGGGAGGCCTCGACGAAGGAGGAGCGCAGCACCAGGTCCTCGACGGGATACCCGGTCAGCACCATCTCCGGGAACGCCGCCAGGTGCGCTCCCTGCTCGGCGGCGTGCCGGGTCCGGCGGACGATCGACTCGGCGTTCCGGGCGAGGTCGCCGACGCGCGAGTCGATCTGGTTCAGGGCGAGACGAAGCTGAGCCACGCCCCCAGTCTAATCGTCAAAGCGACGCAATGGGGTGGCATGGGGGTGTGGTGCCCCCCACGCCACCCCATGACGGGTGCCGCGTCAGCGGCGGGTGTACGACTCGACGTAGCCGTTCGCGGGCGTGCCCACGCCGGTGACGTCGTCGTAGCCCTTCACGGCCTTCAGTGAGCTGTCCTTGCCGAGGCTGCGGACCGAGGTGAGCAGACCGTCGGCCGCGTCGTAGCCGTTGGCGAAGTCGACGCGGGCCACGGCGAGTTCGGAGCCCGTGGGGGTGTCCGTGACGTCGTGGTACGTCTTCGACCCGTACTTGGCGTAGATCACCGGGTTGGCGAAGCCGATCGCCTTGCCGCCGCGCGCCTCCTGGGCCAGGGCCTGGACGGCCGCGATCACCGGAGCGGCCAGCGAGGTGCCGCCGATGCGGTACTCGCTGTACTGCTGCGTCCCGTCCGGGAAGGTCTGCGTCTGGCCGACCTTGAAACCGGTGTTGGGGTCGGCGATCGCCGCGATGTCCGGGACGACCCGGTTGCCCGCCGCGTTGTTGGCCGTGGCCAGCGCGTTCGGGACGACGCCCTTCTGGTAGTAGGGCTGCGGTACGGTCTTGCTCGTGCCGCCGCCCGCACCGGAGGTGTACGCGCCCGGGAAGTTCACCCAGCTCTTGCCGTCGGTCGACAGCGTGGCCTTCTCGGTGCCCCAGCCGGTCTCCCACAGGTACTTGTCGCCCTGGCCCACGGCCAGCGAGGTGCCGCCGACCGCGGTCACCCACGCCGAGTTGGCCGGGGTGTCGACCTGCTTGACGCCGGTGTTGGCGACCTCGTCGCCGTTGTCACCGGAGGAGAAGTAGAAGCCGATGCCCTGCACCGCGCCCAGCTGGAAGACCTGGTCGTAGGCGGCCGCGAGGTCCGGCGTCTGGTTGGCCTCGATGTCGCCCCAGGAGTTGGAGACGATGTCGGCCAGGTGCTTGTCGACGATCTTGCCGAGCGAGTCGAGCAGGTCGTCGTCGTAGCAGGACGAGGCGCCCACGTACGTGACGTCGGCGGCGGGCGCGACCGCGTGCACGGCCTCGACGTCGAGGGTCTCCTCGCCGTACCAGCCGGCCGCCCCGCACTCCTTGGTCTTCGTGTAGTTCTTGGGCAGCACCTGACGCAGCTGGTCCGTCTTCCAGGCCGCGTCACCGTGCTTGTTCGCGTAGGTGGCCGCGTCGTAGGCGATGGTCGGCGAGGCGTAGGCGTCGGTGATCGCGATGCGGACGCCCTTGCCCGTGCGGGAACCGGCGCCGTAGGCGGCACGCAGCTGCTCGCCGGTGTAGCCCTTGACGGCGTACGGGATCTTCGAGCCGTACGCGTCCGGCAGCGTCGTCGCGGTGTTGGAGCCGTAGTACGACGAGAACGGCCCCGCGTTCTTGAACACGCCGTCCGGCGGCGGCAGTTGGTCGTCGTGCTTCGCCTTGTGCGGCGCGTTGTCCAGGCCCGTGACGGTCAGGACGGCGCCGTGCAGGCTGGCCGGCGCGGAGGCCGTCTTCGACGGCGCCCGGTAGGTCTTGCCGCCCTTGGCGAAGTTGTGCAGCTGGGTGCCGAACGCCTTCTCGGCGGCGGCCACGTCACCGGAGACGGCGACGTAGTGCTGCGTGACCTCGTCGACCGTCAGACCGGCCGAGGTCAGCCACGACTTCACGGCGGCCACCTGGGCCTTGGTCGCGCCGAAGCGGGCATGCGCCTGCTTGGCGGTCAGGTACTTGCCGTACTGCGGCGAGGACGGGTCGGACACCGCCTTCGCGTACGCGGCGAGGCCGGCCGCGTCCCGGCCGGCCAGGTAGACCCGGGCGGAGACCCGGTTGTCGTTCGCGGTGGAACCCTTGTCTGCCGAGGCCGTGGCCCAGGCGGGCCTGGTGCCCGCGAGCGTGGTCCGGCCCGCACTGTCCGCGGCGTGCGCCGCGGGTATCCCGAACGCCAGCGCGCCGGCGAGCATCGGCAACGTGGCCGCCATGCTCAGACCGGCGCGTGTCGTGGCGCGGTTGGATCTCATAGAACCCCCTGCGATGCGGTACGCATGCATGTAGTGGTCGGTCGTCGCCGATCCGCTCGGGCCCGCGGCGGCGTCGGCCCGGCAATGGATCACACGATGGTGGCCACTCTGGCGATGAACGGTTCATGTCAGGGGAACGTGAAGGTCAAGAGAAGCCCAAGGAACCGTCAGATAGGGCGAATTGAGCGTTTCGTTCGCACGATCCACGTCGGCCCCGCAATATGCGGATCATGAACGGGCGTGTGCGCCCCGCTCCTTGAGCATGTCGGCCATGAGACCGATCTCCGACCGCTGTGCGTCGACCATGCCCTGCGCGAGCCTCTTCTCCACCCCGACCGTGCACTTGGCGACACAACCCTCGGCCATGTGGATGCCGCCCTTGTGATGGTCCGTCATGAGCTGGAGATAGAAGACCTCCGCCTGCTTGCCGCTGAGCGTACTGAGCTTCCTCATCTCGGAGTTGGTGGCCATGCCCGGCATCAGCGCACCGTCCTTGCCGGAGGCCATGTCCCCCATGCCCATCCAGGTCATCGGCGGCTCGGCCGACACCTTGGGCAGCCCCCACAGGTCGAGCCAGCCCAGCAGCATGCCGCGTTGGTTGGCCTGCGTCTGCGCGATGTCGTAGGCGAGCCGCCGCACCTCGTCGTCCTTCGTGCGGTCGCGCACGAGGAACGACATCTCGACGGCCTGCTGATGGTGGACCGCCATGTCCCGCGCGAACCCCGCGTCCGCGGACTCGGCGGTCGGCGTCTTCGTCGCCGGGGCGGGGGCCGGGTTCCCCTCGGCGACGGCGTAGGTGATCGCGCCGGCCGCGACGAGTCCCGCCGCCGCGGCCCCCGCGATCAGTGCCACATGCCGCACTACGACAACCCGCCCGTGCACGGCGCACCCGGCTCGGGCGTCTGGGAGCCCTGGACGAACGCGGCGAAGAACTTGTCCACGTTCGGATCCTTCGCGCCCGTCACCGTGCGCTGGTGGCCCCACGCGGTGAGCATGATCGGATCCTTCTGCGCGTTGTCCGGGCTCATCAGCGTGTACGGCGTCCTGCGCACCTTCCCCGCGAGCGCGTCGACGTCCGCCCGGGGCGCCTTGGCGTTGTACGTCACCCAGACCGCGCCGTGCTCCATCGCGTGCACGGTGTTCATGTTGTTCAGCACCCTGGTGTAGACGGCGCCGTCGCAGTTCTGCCAGATCCGGCTGTGGTCACCGCCGACCGGAGGCTCGGTCGGGTAGTGCACGGTGGTGGTGACGTGGTTGCGGGTGAGCGTGCCCGTCCAGGTCTTCACGCCGTCCTTGCCGGTGACGAAGTGCCCGGAGCTCTTCGCGCCGGCCGCCGCGGACGTGGAGGCGGCCGGCTTGGCGGCCTTGGCGTCGGAGGCGTCGGACTGCGACTGCACGAGGACGACCCCGCCGACGGCCAGCCCGGCGACGACCACCACGCTCGCGGCGATGGCGAGGACCCGGTTGCGGCGCTGACGCGCCCGCTCGGCGCGCCGCATCTCCTCTATGCGCGCGGTGCGCGCCGCTGTGCCGGTGGTGCCGGTGCTCTTGGCGGAACCCATGTGGCGTGCCTTCCGGGGAGAAGAGAGAGAAGAGAGACGGACAGTGGGGCCCGCTGATCGTAGTGGGGAAGAGACGTCTTTCCACAGGGAGAGCGCCGCGGTAACCCGTAAGAGGGGTGCGGAGACGTGGGGGAGAGGGGTGCGGGGACGGAGGAGAGGGGGGCGGGACCGAATAATTTGAGCCGTGGATGCGGATTATCTACGCTGCCCGTATGCGGCTGCTGCGCTCCACCGATCTGGCCCTGCGGGTCCTCATGCGGCTCGCCGTCGCCGGCGAGTCCAGTCCCACGACCCGACAGGTCGCTCAGGACATGGACGTGCCGTACACGCACGCCGCCAAGGTCGTGGCGGAGCTCCAGCGCATGGGCCTGGTCGACGCGCGGCGCGGCCGCGGGGGCGGGCTCGCGCTCTCCGAGAAGGGACGTGCGGCGTCGGTGGGGGCCGTGGTGCGCGCCTTCGAGGGCGAGGGCGACGTCGTCGACTGCGAGGGCCCCCCGGCCTGCCCCCTGGTCTCCGGCTGCCGGCTGCGCGGCGCCCTGCGCCGGGCCCAGGAGGCGTTCTTCGCGGCGCTGGACCCGGTGACGGTGACGGACATCGTGCGGGACCCGACGGGACCCCTGCTGCTCGGGATCACGCGGGCTCCCGCGGACTCCTGATCAGGCCAGCCAGAGGTCGGGGCCGAAGACCTCGTAGTGGATGTCGGCCGGTGCCACGCCCTTCTCGATCAGCTGGGACCGCACCGCG
The DNA here is from genome assembly GCF_040645355.1 of Streptomyces sp. NPDC046805. NCBI lineage: Bacteria > Bacillati > Actinomycetota > Actinomycetes > Kitasatosporales > Streptomycetaceae > Streptomyces > Streptomyces sp. NPDC046805. The sequence continues at coordinate 62,126 of NZ_JBEYYC010000024.1, forward strand.
CGCATGAACGGCAGCGGGCCGCAGAGGTACGCGTGCGTGCCGGGCGCTACGTCGATGCCGCCGAGGTCCACCCGTCCCGCGCGGGTGCCCGGCTCGGCTCCCCGCTCATAGAAGAAGTGCACGGTGGCGTCCGGGAGCTTGGCGGCGTAGGCCTCGTGGTCGGTCCGCAGCGCGTGGTCGGCGGGGGAGCGGTCGCCGTGCACGACGGTGACCGGGCCGCGGCGGGCGCTCTCCGCGAGTTCGGCCAGCATCGCGATCATCGGGGTGACGCCGATGCCCGCGGAGGCGAGGAGCAGCGGGGTGTCCTGGGCGTCGGGGGCCTCGTCGAGGACGAGGTCGCCGTACGGCTCGGAGAGCTCCAGGACGTCGCCGACCTGCACGCGCGCGTGGAGGTGGTGGGAGACCTCGCCGTCAGGAGTGCCACCGCCCCGCACCCGCTTCACGCTGATCTGGCGCACCGTCTCACCGGGCGCGCCGGAGAGGCTGTACTGCCGTATCTGGTGGGCGCCGTCCGGGAGTTCGACGCGGACGGAGACGTACTGCCCCGCACGGAAGTCCGTCACCGGGCCGCCGTCCACGGGCCGCAGCCGTAGGGAGACGACGTCGGCGGTCTCGGCGACGCGCTCGACGACCTCCCAGCGCCGCCATCCCTGGCCCCCGTGCTCCGCGTACAGCCGCTTCTCGATCGCGATCAGGGCGTTCGCCATCAGCCAGTAGACCTCCTCCCAGGCGGCGGCGACCTCGGGCGTGATGGCCTCGCTGAGGACGCCGGCGATGGCGGCGAAGAGGTGCTCGTGCACGACCGCGTACTGCTCGGGCGCGATGCCGAGGGAGGCGTGCTTGTTCGCGATTCGGGCGAGCATCGCGTCGGGCCGCTGGTCCGGGTGGTCGAGGAGGTGGGTGGCGAAGGCGGCGATGGAACCGGCCAGGGCCTGACGCTGGGTGCCGGCGGCCTGGTTGGCGCGGTTGAACAGGTCGCGGAGCAGTTCGGGGTGGGCGTCGAACAGTCCGGAGTAGAAGCGCTCGGTGATCTCGTCGAGGGCCGCGGCGACGGCGGGGAGGGTGGCGCGGACTGTGGCGGCGGACTGCTCGGACAGCATCAGGACTCCTGGAGGTGGGACTGTCCGCACGGTAATTAAATTGGCATCTGAAATGCAAATTAAGCGGACGGGGTGGCGAGTGAGGTGCTGGGGGCGGCTGGGCGCGCGGGCGACCACGCACGGCCATTACGGATGTCGGTCCGAGCAGGCAAGATGGGCGTCAGGGCGGTGCGCCCACCGCGCGGAGCGGTGCAGCCGCCGTACGTGTGGCGTTCAGGCCGGGGTCGGGCAACCGATCATGGTCCGCAACGCGCATGAAATGGTGATGTGGTGGGATGCTCAGGTGCCGACCGCGTCCCGTGGTATCGGGGAGGCGGCCTGACCAGCAAAGATGGGGAAGCGGAAGATGGACAAGCAGCAGGAGTTCGTGCTCCGGACCTTGGAGGAGCGCGACATCCGGTTCGTACGCCTGTGGTTCACGGACGTGCTGGGCTTCCTCAAGTCCGTGGCCGTGGCCCCTGCCGAGCTGGAGCAGGCCTTCGATGAGGGCATCGGCTTCGACGGCTCCGCCATCGAGGGCTTCGCCCGCGTCTACGAGTCCGACATGATCGCCAAGCCGGACCCCTCCACCTTCCAGGTCCTGCCGTGGCGCGCCGAGGCCCCGGGCACCGCCCGCATGTTCTGCGACATCCTGATGCCGGACGGCTCCCCGTCCTTCGCCGACCCGCGCTACGTCCTCAAGCGCGCCCTGGCCAAGACCTCCGACCTGGGCTTCACCTTCTACACCCACCCGGAGATCGAGTTCTTCCTCCTGAAGGACAAGCCCCTGGACGGCAGCCGTCCGACCCCTGCCGACAACTCCGGCTACTTCGACCACACCCCGCAGAACGTCGGTATGGACTTCCGGCGCCAGGCGATCACGATGCTGGAGTCGATGGGCATCTCGGTGGAGTTCTCCCACCACGAGGGCGCCCCCGGCCAGCAGGAGATCGACCTCCGCTACGCCGACGCGCTCTCGACGGCGGACAACATCATGACCTTCCGCCAGGTGATGAAGCAGGTGGCGCTGGAGCAGGGCGTCCAGGCGACCTTCATGCCGAAGCCGTTCTCCGAGCACCCCGGCTCGGGCATGCACACCCACCTCTCCCTCTTCGAGGGCGACCGGAACGCGTTCTACGAGTCCGGCGCGGAGTACCAGCTCTCCAAGGTCGGCCGCTCCTTCATCGCGGGCCTGCTGCGCCACGCGGCGGACATCTCGGCCGTCACCAACCAGTGGGTGAACTCCTACAAGCGCATCTGGGGCGGCTCCGAGCGCACGGCCGGCGCCGGCGGCGAGGCCCCGTCGTACATCTGCTGGGGCCACAACAACCGCAGCGCCCTGGTCCGCGTCCCGATGTACAAGCCCGGCAAGACGGGCTCCGCGCGCGTGGAGGTCCGCTCCCTGGACTCGGGCGCGAACCCGTACCTGGCCTACGCGGTCCTGCTGGCCGCCGGCCTCAAGGGCATCGAGGAGGGCTACGAACTCCCGCCGGGCGCCGAGGACGACGTCTGGGCCCTCTCCAACGCGGAACGCCGCGCGATGGGCATCGAGCCTCTCCCGCAGAACCTCGGCGAGGCGCTGACCCTGATGGAACGCAGCGACCTGGTGGCCGAAACGCTGGGCGAGCACGTCTTCGACTTCTTCCTCCGCAACAAGCGCTCGGAGTGGGAGGAGTACCGGTCCGAGGTGACGGCATTCGAGCTGCGGAAGAATCTGCCGGTGTTGTAGGGGCAGGTCAGCGTGTCTATTGCTGCTGGGTGAGGCTCCGGGTCGACGGTCATACACCGTCGACCCGGAGTCGTCTCAGGAGTCCTGGGCCGTCTGTGGGCCCTCTGGCGTCGGCGTACGCACTGTCCACTGACCAGGAGCACTCCCTGACCGCTCGGCATCCGGTGGGTGGACCGACGAACGACGTCCGGGTTGCTGTTGAGGTGCCGGCCCAGCGCCGTATGGTCTTGCATGATCGCCGCCCGATCATGGCCTCATCGAGGGCCTCATCGCCAAGACCGGGCTCGACCTCCAAGTGCGGTAACCCCGGCCATTAAAGATCTCCAGCGGCAGCGCGGATGGACATCGGTCTTGGTCGAGTGACTCAAGTCGCCTGAGTGGACCACCATGCCGCGCAGATCGCGCGGACGGCCCCCATCATCTAAACGAGCGCCCTAACCGCACCGCATCCTGAAGCAGCAGTGGTTAGCGGCACTCGCGCCATTGCCCTCCAGGGAAGGAGAAAGTCATGGCCGACCAAGGGATTACATTCGCACTTCGCGCAGAGGACCTCACCCTCGACAGCGACGGGCAAGTCCAGATCGGCAATCCGCAACTCGCGCAGGCAGTAGCGGCTGCCATCGGAGCGCAACCGGACTCTGGGGCCCGAATGATGGCCGCGAACAACTGTCACGGCGGTAACTGCGCCAAGGGCTGCGGCAGCCGGCCTCCTGCTTGAGACGGGGGAAAGCGTGACCAGCACCATCAGCGACATCTCCTCCTTCGATCAAGATCTCGCCGACTCGGTCCGCAGCGACCGCCTCCAGTTGATTCTGCTACCGACCGAGCAGTGCAACTTCCGCTGCACGTACTGCTACGAGGATTTCGCCATCGGACAGATGGCGCCTGAAGTCGTCAGTGGCGTCAAGAACCTGATCGATCGTCGCGCCGCAGGACTGCGACGTCTCCAACTGTCATGGTTCGGCGGAGAACCCTTGCTCGCTCGCTCGATCATCGAGGACGTGACCTCCCATGCACTCCGGGCACAGGAGCGGCACGACGGTCTTGTCTACGAGAGCGACATGACGACCAATGGCTACATGTTGGACGGCGAGATGGCCGAACACATGGCAGACCTCGGTGTTCGGACCCATCAGATCTCCCTGGACGGGCCGGACGATCACCACGATCGGACCCGCGTACGCGCCGATGGTCGGGGAACGTTCCAGAAAATCTGGCGCAACCTGATCTCGATCCGTGAAAGTTCGGCCGCAGTACGGATTTTGCTGCGGGTGCACCTGACGCCAGAGAATATGCCGGTGATGCCCGAGTTCCTCACCTGCATCCGTGACACGCTGCTTGACGACCCACGCTTCTCGGTATTTCTGAAGCGCGTGGTTCGCCTTGGTGGCCCCAACGACGCAACGATGAACGTCCTCGACGCTGACGACTGCAAGATCGCGGATCTGGAAAGGCTGTTGGTTCAGGGCGGCGACAGTGAGCGGATCTTCACCCCTGACGAGATCTGCTACGCAGCCCGAGCCAACTCGCTGCTAGTGCGTGCTGATGGTCGCCTGGGCAAGTGCACTGTGGCCCTTTCAGACGATGCCAACACCATCGGTCGGCTCCTGCCGGACGGCTCGCTCGACGTCGACAATCGCCAGCTTCAACCGTGGCTGCTGGGTTGGGAGTCCCGTGACCCCGAGGTGAACGCCTGCCCGTACCTGACCTTCACCCGTGATCCGCGACCGCTGCTGCAAATCGGGAAGCGGCCGGTAACCACAGCGACATACGGGTGAAAGATGGATCGGACACCGTCAATGAACCGGTGTCCGGGTGGCCGGAGGGCCGGGCGGATCAATCCCGGCCCGCGAAGGTCAGGAAGCCCGCCCACGCAGATGGGGTGAGGGTGAGGCGGGGCCCTGGGGGGTCTTGGAATCTCGTATGTGGACCGTGGCGGGGGTTGTGGCGACTTCGACGCAGTCGTTGCCGTCACCGCTGCTGCTGTAGCTGCTCTTGAACCACACCAGTGCGGAGATGTTCCGGGTGGAGGGGACAGGGGTCATGACTCTCCCAGCATCTGCTCGATGAAGTCCCGCGACTCTCGCGATGTGAGCGCCTGGGCGCGGATCATGCCATAGCGCAGCTCAAGGATTCTCAACTGCTTTGGATCCGTCACCGGTCGTCCGGCGAACGCCCCGTCGGAACGCCCTACCGCGGTGCCGTCGGGGAACTTCAACACCTCGATCAATCCGCCCGTTCCGAAGTGATCCTCGGATTCGGTCGGCATCACCTGAATCCAGCTTCGCGAGCTCCCGCACCCGCTTCGGATACCGGACCTTCTGCACGTCCTCCTTCATCGCGGCGAGCAACCCGCCCGCCGGGCTCGTCCGTTTCGCCCCTGAGCCGTACCGCCTCACCGTCCACCGACATCCGCGCCCCTCCGTCGTACGCGTCCTATCGCGACGTGTCCGACGGCAGAGGGCGCGACCACGCCGAGTGACGCGAACGAAGCGACCGGAACGCCTACGAGTTACGCCACGCTCAGCCGATGAACGCCGGCGAGACCGCCGAGGTGCTGATCCGGCGGGGCCGCCCCGTGCCGTCGGACGGCATCTCGTACAGGTCGGCGCCGTAGTCGCCCGGCAGGGAGTACACCACCGTGCGGTCGTCCTTCCAGACCGCCTGGTCGTCGACGCTCCGCGTCTCCGCCAGCGGAGTCTCGCGCATCGTGTGCAGGTCCAGGGCGTACAGGCGCCAAGGGGCCTCCTTGGGGAGGCCCTTGACGCGTTTCTTGTACGCGATGCGGGTGCCGTCGGGGGAGAGGGACGGGCATTCGACGTTCTCGTGCAGGGTGGTGACCGTGCGGGTGCGCAGGTCGCCCCGGACGAGATACGTGCTGCCCTTCGTCGCCAGCGTCGCGTAGAACGTGCGGTCGTCCGACGCGAACGTCACACCCCAGAAGTTCGCGTCCGACGAGCGGTACGGCCGGCCGCCCTTGACGATCCGGAAGGTCTCCAGGGTCGGGATCAGCCTGCCCGTCCTCACGTCCACGATCGCCGCGCGCGTCGAGAAGTTCGTGCCCGCGTAGCTGTCGCCGCCGACGAACGCCGTCCAGGCCGCGAAGTGGCCGGTGGGGGAGACCCGGGCGCGGGACGGGATGCCGGGGACGTCGTAGTGCCTTCTGATGTGCAGACCGGCGTCGAGGGTCACCGCGCGGTAGGTGTCCGCGACGGCGCCGTGCACCGCCTGGAGGCATACGCCCGTGCCCGAAGCGGCGTAGAAGCGCAGGCACTTGAGGCCGGAGGCGGTGCGTGCGGCGGACGGGTGCGATGCCGGGACCGTGGTCAGTTCGTCGCGGTGCGGGCCCCAGGCCATGTTGCGGAACACCATGCGGTCGGGGGTCGTCAGTGTGACGTTGCCCGCCGTGACCGGCTGGCCGCCCGCCTGCGCCTGGTCGCGGTGTTCGGCGCGGGCGGAGGCGTGCAGGACCGAGGCCACCGCGACCGCCGCCAGGGCCACGACCGCGGACAGCAGGACCAGGATGCGTGTGCGTACCGTCAACGTTCTCTCTCCTCGGTCGGGCGCAGCCTGAGCGCGTACGCCGCGCATACCGTCAGTGCCAGCGCCGCCGCCGTCAGCGCCGTACGGTCGCCCCACATCGTCCATGCCGCCCCGAAGGCCAGTGAGCAGGCGAAACGGGCGACGGCCTGGCCCGTCTGGACCAGGGCGAGGCCCGACGAGCGCAGCTCCTCCGGCACGCCGGCCGAGGCGGCCGCCATCAGTACGCCGTCCGTCGCGGCGTAGAAGCCGCCGTGCAGGGCGAGGACCAGGTAGGGCAGCGCCGTGCCGTGCCAGGACGTGAGGAGCAGGCCGTACGCCAGGAGGAGGGCGCCATGGCCCGCCAGGAAGATCCGCCAGCGGCCCACTCGGTCCGCGAGCCGGCCCAGTGGCACCGCGAGGAGCAGGAACGCGGCCGCCGTACCGACCGGCAGCAGGGCGAACCAGCGGTCGGGGACGCCCAGGCGGCGTTGCAGCAGGAGGTAGACGAAGGAGTCGCTGACCGTGGCCAGGCCCAGCAGCACGGCGCAGACCGTGATGCGGCGCAGGTCGCGGCGGTGCAGGAGGGCGAGCGCCATGCGTGCCGTCGGGCGCTCGTCACGTGCTGTCGCCGCGGCTCGCCCGCCCGGTACGAACAGCACCAGCACCAGCACGCCGACCACGGCCACGCAGAAGCTCACCGTGAACACCGCGTCGTAGCCGTCCACCGTCGCCCGCAGGATCAGGAAGGCGACGAGGGGGCCGAGCAGGGCGCCCGCCGTGTCCATCGCGCGGTGGACGCCGAAGGCGCGGCCGCGGGTCTCCGGCGTGCTGGAGAGGGAGATCAGCGCATCGCGCGGGGCGGTGCGCAGGCCCTTGCCGGTGCGGTCGGCGGCCAGGATCAGGCCGATCGGTGTCACCGTGTGCGCCAGGAGCAGGAGTGGCTTGCAGAGGGCCGAGAGGGCGTAGCCGGCGCCCGCCACCCACTTGTGGCGGCCGTCGCCCCGGTCGGCGAGGTGGCCACCCGCCAGTCGTACGAGCGCAGAGACGCCGTTGTAGATGCCGTCCAGGAGGCCGAAGCCCAGCGGGGACAGGCCGAGGCCCGCCACGAGGTACAGCGGCAGCACCGCCGTGACCATCTCGGACGAGACGTCGGTGACCAGGCTGACCGTGCCGAGCGCGAGGACCGTGGAGGCGACCGCGGTACGGCGCCGCCCGGCGGGAGGCCGGACGGCACCGTTCGCGGACGCCGCGGCATGCGGGGAACTTGCGCGGCTGTCCGCTACGTACATGTCAGGGAGCCCAGATGCCCGTGATGTCCTTGGCGGAGGCCGCGTTGCCCGCGTGGGCCGTCAGGCCCTGCGTGTCCTCCAGGGTGCGCAGCAGGTCGTAGTGGTTGTACGTCGTCGCGCTGCTCGAACCCGGCGTGACCGGCTGGCCGTACAGGACGGTCGGGATGCGGTTGCCGCTGAGCCGGTTGTCCTCGTCGAAGGTGACGACGAGGAGGCTGTTGTGGGTCTTGGCCCAGGTGGCGTATGCGCCCAGGTTGTTCTGCAGCCAGGTGTCACCGGTCGACACCGAGCAGTCGTGCATGTCGCTGCACAGGTTCGGGACCACGAAGGAGAGTTGGGGCAGCGTCGTGTAGTCCGTCGGGAACTGCGCGAAGGTCTTCGCGGTCGAGGTCGGGACGTTGCTGAAGCCGAACCACGGGTTGTGCTTGCGGGCGTAGGTGCCGCTGCTGCACGTGGTCGAGCCCTGGCTGGGCAGCGTCTCGTTGTAGCTGGCCCAGCTGCGGCCCGCCGCGAGCTGCTCGGAGGCCAGGTTGGGGGCGGAGGAGAAGCCGGGGGTGTAGCAGCTGTCGTCGGTGACGCCCTGGGTGGAGCCGGAGAACAGGGCGAAGTAGTTGGGCTGGCTGGGGTGGGTGATGCCGAAGGACTGGGTGAGGTTGGCGCCGCCGGTCTTGAGCGAGTTGATGTACGGCGCGCTGGAGGAGCCGATGACCTGGTCGTAGGCGTGGTTCTCGAAGACCACGACGACCACGTGGTCCGGGCTCGGCACGGCACCCGCGGCATGCGCGGACTCGCCGCCGAGCCCGGTCCACAGGCCGACGGCGGCCGCGGCGAACGCCGCCGCGGACGCCACGACGGTGCGGGCACGGCGGTACACGGAACTGCCTGACACAACAACCTCCGGTGAGGGAGCGGACGGGGTGGGCGCGGCGGTGCGGTGCAGAGCATGCCCACGTCAACATTCCCCCACCCGGTGCCACGAGGTCCGGCAGATGAAAACGGCGTGAACTGCTTTCCGCGGGGCGCGAATTGAGGAGGCGACGGCCGTCAGTGAAGGTTCTCCGCGGGTGCGCCACAGATGCGCCATGGGTGCTCCGCGGACGCATGCCAGGTGCTCTGCGGACGAAGGCTCCAGGTGAGCCGCCGGCCCCCTCACCCCCGCCCCGCAGCCGCCCCCGCACTCTCCGGATAGGCTCGGGCCAGGACCACCTTGATCCGAGGGGAGGCCGCGGATGAAGCCGGGGCGCAGGAGCAGTACCTTCACTCGGCTGCTGCGGCACGGTTTCACGGACCCCTCGGCCGCCGAGCGGCTGCTGGACAGCGCCGAGCTCGCGCCCGTGCGTGACGACCCGGTGCTGCTGGAGGCACTGGGGGCGACCGCCGACCCCGATCTCGCCCTGCACGGCCTCGTGCGGCTGCTGGAGGCGCAGCCCGGGCACACCGCCCACCGCGAGCTGCTCGACACCCTCATCTCGGCCAAGCCGCTGCGCGACCGGCTGCTGGGGGTGCTCGGCGCCTCCGCGGCCCTCGCCGACCATCTCGCCCGGCATCCGCGTGACTGGGAGGCGCTGGTCACCTACGAGCCGGAGGACCTGCACCCCGGGGTGGCGGAGTTCGAGCGGGGGCTGGCCGAGGCCACCGACCCGGTCGGCCTGCGCGTCGCCTATCGCCGCTGCCTGCTGTCCATCGCCGCCCGCGACGTGTGCGGCACCACCGACGTCGCCCAGACCGCCGCCGAGCTCGCCGACCTCGCCACCGCCACCCTGCGCGCCGCCCTCGCCCTCGCTAGCGCCGAAGCGGCCGAGGACGCCGCGCTGTGCCGGCTCGCGGTGATCGCGATGGGCAAGTGCGGCGGGCACGAGCTGAACTACGTCTCGGACGTGGACGTGATCTTCGTCGGGGAGGCGGCGGGCGGCGCCGACGAGGGGAAGGCGCTCGGGGCCGCGACCCGGCTCGCCTCGCACATGATGCGGATCTGTTCGGAGACGACGGTCGAGGGGTCCATCTGGCCCGTCGACGCCAACCTCCGCCCCGAGGGCCGCAACGGGCCGCTCGTGCGCACCCTCAACAGCCATCTCGCCTACTACCAGCGCTGGGCCAAGACCTGGGAGTTCCAGGCGCTGCTCAAGGCCCGCCCGGTGGCCGGGGACATGGAGCTCGGCGAGGAGTACGTCGCCGCCGTCGAGCCGCTCGTCTGGAAGGCCGCCGAGCGCGAGAACTTCGTCGCCGACGTGCAGAAGATGCGCCGCCGCGTCGTCGAGAACATCCCCGCCGCCGAGATCGAGCGCGAGCTGAAGCTGGGCCCCGGCGGCCTTCGGGACGTCGAATTCGCCGTCCAGCTCCTGCAGTTGGTGCACGGCCGCACCGACCCCTCCCTGCGCAGCCGTACGACGCTGGACGCCCTGCAGGCCCTGGCCGCCGGCGGCTACATCGGCCGGGCCGACGCGGTCCAGCTCGACGAGGCCTACCGCTTCCTGCGCAGCATGGAGCACCGCATCCAGCTCCACCGGCTGCGCCGCACCCACCTCGTCCCCAAGGGCGAGGACGACCTGCGCCGCCTCGGCCGCTCCCTGGGGCTGCGCACCGACCCGGTGACCGAGCTGGTCCGCGAGTGGAAGCGGCACACCGGCGCCGTACGCCGACTGCACGAGAAGCTCTTCTACCGGCCGCTGCTCGACGCCGTCGCCCAACTGGGCCCCACCGAAGCCAGGTTGAGCCCCAAGGCGGCCCGTGAGCGCCTCGTCGCCCTCGGCTACGCCGACCCGGCCGCCGCGCTGCGCCACCTGGAGGCCCTGGCCTCGGGCGTCACCCGCAAGGCCGCCATCCAACGCACCCTGCTGCCGGTCCTGTTGGGCTGGTTCGCCGACTCGGCCGACCCGGACGCGGGCCTGCTGAACTTCCGCCGGGTCTCGGACGCGCTCGGCAAGACCCCTTGGTACCTACGGCTGTTGAGGGACGAGGGCGCCGCCGCCCAGAACCTGGCCCGCGTCCTGTCGGCCGGCCGCCTCGCCCCCGACCTGCTGATGCGCGCACCCGAGGCCGTGGCCCTGCTCGGCGACGGCGACGGCGGCAAGGGCGGACTGGAGCCGCGCGGACGCGCCCAGCTGGAGCAGGAGATCCTCGCCGCGGTCGGCCGCGCCGGCAGCGCCGACCAGGCGGTCACCGCGGCCCGCGGCGTCCGCCGCCGCGAACTGTTCCGTACGGCCGCCGCCGCCATCGTCGACACCTACGGCACCGAGACCAAGCCCGTCGAGGCCGACCCGGGCGCGCTGGTCGACCGGGTCGGCGGCGCCGTCTCCGACATCACGGCCGCCACCCTCGCCGGAACGCTGCGCGCCGTGGTCCGCGAGGGCTGGGGGGACAGCCTCCCCACCCGCTTCGCGATCATCGGCGTGGGCCGTTTCGGCGGCCACGAGCTGGGCTACGGCTCCGACGCCGACGTCCTGTTCGTGCACGAGCCGCGCGAGGGCGTCGACGAGCGGGAGGCCGCGGAGGCGGCGAACAAGGTGGTCGCCGAGATGCGCCGCCTGCTCCAGATCCCCAGCACCGACCCGCCGCTGCTCATCGACGCGGGCCTGCGCCCGGAGGGCAAGTCCGGCCCCCTCGTCCGCACCCTGAAGTCGTACGAGGCCTACTACCGCCGCTGGTCCCTGATCTGGGAGTCCCAGGCGCTGCTGCGGGCGGAACCGGTCGCCGGCGACGAGGACCTGGGCCGCCGCTTCATCGACCTCGTCGACCCCCTGCGCTACCCGGCCGAGGGCCTCGGGGAGGACGCGGTGCGCGAGATCCGCCGCCTGAAGGCCCGCATGGAGTCCGAGCGCCTCCCCCGAGGCGCCGACCCGAGGCTCCACGCCAAGCTGGGCCCCGGCGGCCTCTCCGACGTCGAGTGGACGGTCCAGCTGCTCCAGCTCCAGCACGGCTGGGCGGAACCGGGCCTGCGCACCACCCGCACCCGCGAGGCCCTGGCCGCGGCCCACGAGGCCGGTCTCCTCTCCGGCGAGGACGCCGAGATCCTGGACGAGGCGTGGGTCCTGGCGACCCGGGTCCGCAACGCCGTGATGCTGGTCCGCGGCCGGGCCGGCGACACGTTCCCCTCCCACGGCCGCGAGCTGGCCGCGGTGGGCCGCTACCTGGGCTACGGCGAGGGTCACGTGGGCGACATGCTCGACGACTACCGCCGTACGACGCGCAGAGCCAGAGCGGTAATGGAAAAGGAGTTCTACGGGGCGTGACCTACGACCGCCCCTGACACCGGCCAACCTGCCCACACGGGCGAACGGCAAGGGCCCACCAACGGCACGCGTCCCCACGCGCCGGCCCCGAGGGAGCCAGACCGGTTGATGGAAAAGAAGTTCTACGGCGCATGACCCGCAAACGCCCCTGACACCGGCCAACCTGCCCACACGGGCGAACGGCAAGGGCCCACCAACGGCACGCGTCCCCACGCGCCGGCCCCGAGGGAGCCGAAGGGGCGCGCCGGTGACGAGACGGCGCTCGCGCGGAGGCCCGAAGGGCTGAGCACGAGGGCCGTCTCGTCACCGGCTGAGGCGCCCCGTAGGCGACCGAGCAATAGACACGGCTCAGGCGCCCCGCAGGCGACCGAGCAGCAAATACGGCACCCGCCCGTACCAAACCCCAGCCACCGCAAATCCGAACCCCAGGCACAACCCCCCGCCCACCGCGTCCAGCCAGAAGTGGTTGGCGGTGGCGACGATGACGAGCAGCGTGGTGGCCGGATACAGCAGACCCAGCACGCGCACCCACGGCACCGACGCCAGGGCGAAGATCGTCAGCCCGCACCACAGTGACCAGCCGATGTGCATCGAGGGCATCGCGGCGTACTGGTTCGACATGTGCTTCAGGTCGCCGGAGGCCATCGAGCCCCAGGTGTGATGGACGGCCACCGTGTCGACGAAGCGGCCGCCGTTCATCAACCGGGGTGGCGCGAGCGGAAACAGGTAGTAGCCGACCAGGGCCACGCCCGTCGTCGCGAACAGCACCAGCCGTGTCGCGGCGTAGCGGCCGGGGTGCCATCGGTACAGCCACACCAGCACACCCAGCGTCACCACGAAGTGCAGTGTCGCGTAGTAGTAGTTCATGCTGACGATCAACCAAGTCACGGAGTTCGCGGCATGGTTGACGTACTGTTCGGCGGCGACACCCAGCTGGTGCTCGACCGTCCAGACCCAGTCGGCGTTGCGCAGGGCCTCGCCCTTCTGCTCCGGGACCGCGTTGCGGATGAGCGAGTAGGTCCAGTAACTCACCGCCACCAGGAGGATTTCGAACCACAACCGGGGTCGCCGGGGAGTCCGCAGATGACGCAGCTGCAGCGGACCACTGAGACGACGCAAGCGACCCGGTGCGTCCTCGCCCGTGACGGGCTGCGGAGCGGCCGTCTGTGCGCGACCTTCCGACTCTGTGACGGTCGAGTCACTCATGGGCATGGCCTAGAGTTTGCCAGAAAAGCCTTCTTCAATAGATCATCCCAAGGTCAGGTTCCTCTCGCATGTCCTACGGCGAGATGACGACCCGGGGAAGACTCAGAAAAGACGGCGATCCGGGAGGGACTCGGGGGAGACGGCGACCCGGCGAAACCCGGGCAGGCCTCAGGCCCGCACCCGCTCCCCAGGAGCCGAGGCGGTCGACCCCCGTACCACCAGCTCCGGCATGAACACGAACTCGCTGTGCGGCGCGGGCGTGCCGCCGATCTCCTCCAGCAGCGTGCGTACGGCCGCCTGCCCCATGGCCGGGACCGGCTTGCGGACCGTCGTCAGCGGCGGGTCGGTGAACGCGATCAGCGGGGAGTCGTCGAAGCCCACCACCGAGACGTCCCGGGGGACTTCCAGGCCGCGCTGCCGGGCCGCCCGGATCGCGCCGAGCGCCATCATGTCGCTGGCGCACACGATCGCCGTGCAGTCCCGGTCGACGAGCGCCGCCGCGGCCGCCTGCCCGCCCTCCAGGGTGTACAGGGAGTGCTGGACGAGCTCCGACTCGATCGCCTCCGTGCTCAGGCCCAACAGGTCCTGCATCGTGCGGACGAAACCCTCGATCTTCCGCTGAACGGGCACGAAGCGCTTCGGGCCGAGTGCCAGTCCGATCCGGGTGTGGCCCAGTGACACCAGATGGGTGACCGCCAGATGCATCGCGGCCCGGTCGTCGGGGGAGATGAACGGCGCCTGCACCTTGGGCGAGAAGCCGTCGACCAGCACGAAGGGCACGCCCCGTGCCCGCAGCCGCTCGTAGCGCTGCATGTCGGCGGTGGTGTCGGCGTGCAGCCCGGAGACGTAGATGATGCCGGCCACGCCGCGGTCGACGAGCATCTCGGTCAGCTCGTCCTCCGTCGACCCGCCCGGGGTCTGTGTGGCGAGCACCGGGGTGTAGCCCTGGCGGGTCAGGGCCTGGCCGATGACCTGGGCCAGGGCCGGGAAGATGGGGTTCTCGAGTTCCGGGGTGATCAGGCCCACCAGGCCCTCGCTGCGCTGCCGCAGGCGTACCGGACGCTCGTAGCCGAGGACGTCCAGCGCGGCGAGGACGGACTGGCGGGTGCCGGCGGCGACGCCGGGCTTGCCGTTGAGGACGCGGCTGACGGTCGCCTCGCTCACCCCCGCCTGCGCGGCGATGTCGGCGAGGCGGGTCGGCACGGGCCCGGACTCGCCGATCGGACGGCGTGCGCGAGCGGCCCCACGGCCCGCTGCCGGTTGCTGCGTCATCGCGCTCCCTCGTCCTTCTGCTCGGCCGCCCTGCCGGTCGGCGTCCGCCCTGTACGTCCCTGTACGCCGCCACACCCCGGTACGTCGACGCCGCAACGCCTCTCTACGTCGCCGTACGCCCGCTCTGCAAACGGATGATCCCGGCGGCGGACGGGTATGGCAAGAGCTTGCAGAGTCTTGCACAAGTGTGCCTCGGCCCGCTGAGCGGCCCGGTATCAGGGTCGCGAGGAGATCGAGACCCGGTCACGGCGGGGTAACTCTCCAAAGCCCTTGCACTTTTTTTCTGCAAGCTCTTTCGGCAGCGCTTACAACGCTGTTACGTTCTCGTCGCCCGGCGGCGTCCCCCACTCTCGGCTTCGCTCGAGCGGGGGCACCCCATCGACGCGGTCGGCAAGTCGCAGGGGGCGGCGGACGGGGCCGCGACCTGCACCACACGGGCTTTCACCCTCAAGGAGAACTCATGCGGCGTGGCATAGCGGCCACCGCGCTCGTGGCGTCCCTCGCCCTCGCGGCGACGGCCTGCGGCGGCGGCGACAGCGGCAGCGACAAGTCCGGCGGGCCGGTCACCATCACCTGGTGGGACACCTCCAACGCCACCAATGAGGCACCGACCTACCGGGCCCTCGTCAAGCAGTTCGAGGCCGCCAACAAGAACATCAAGGTCAAGTACGTCGACGTGCCCTTCGACCAGGCGCAGAACAAGTTCGACACGGCCGCCGGCGCCAAGGGTGCCCCGGACGTGCTGCGCTCCGAGGTCGGCTGGACCCCGGCCTTCGCCAAGAAGGGCTTCTTCCTGCCGCTCGACGGCACCGAGGCCCTCGCCGAGAAGGACAAGTTCCAGCCCAACCTGATCAAGCAGGCCCAGTACCAGGGCAAGACGTACGGCGTGCCGATCGTCACCGACACGCTCGCGCTGGTCTACAACAAGGCCCTGTTCAAGAAGGCCGGCATCGCCGAGGCGCCCAAGACCTGGGACGAGCTGAAGTCCGACGCCGCCAAGCTCAAGGCCAAGGCCGGTGTGGACGGCTACTCCGGCTCCACCCAGGCGTACTACGCGCAGAGCTTCCTGTACGGCGAGGGCACCGACACCGTCGACGCCGCCGCCAAGAAGATCACCGTCGACTCGCCCGCCGCCAAGAAGGCCTACGGCACCTGGCTCGGCCTGTTCTCCGGCAAGGGCCTGCACAAGGCCGACACCACCGCCGACGCCTACGCCCACATCCAGGACGCGTTCGTCACCGGCAAGGTCGCCTCGATCATCCAGGGCCCCTGGGAGATCACCAACTTCTACAAGGGCTCGGCCTTCAAGGACAAGGCCAACCTCGGCATCGCCACCGTCCCGGCCGGCTCCGCCGGCAAGGCGGGCGCCCCGACCGGCGGCCACAACCTCTCGGTCTACGCCGGCTCCGACAAGGCCCACCAGGAAGCGGCGCTGAAGCTCGTGCGGTTCATGACCTCGGCGAAGTCCCAGGAGGCCATCGCCCTGAAGAACTCCACGCTGCCCACCCGTGACGACGCCTACACGGCGCAGGTGAAGTCCGACCCGGGCATCGCCGGCTACCAGGGTGTGCTCGCCGCCGCCCAGCCGCGCCCGGCGCTGCCCGAGTACAGCTCCCTGTGGGGTCCGCTGGACACCGAGCTGCCCAAGATCGCCGGTGGCAAGGAGCCCCTGGACAAGGGCCTGAGCAACGTCGAGCTCGCGATCGCCAAGCTGGTCCCGGACTTCAGCAAGTAAGACCCGTGTGGCCGCCGGATCTCCCACTTGGGGGGAGGGATCCGGCGGCCACCGGCCTGTGCCCAGGCCCGCCTCCTGACCTCCCCGAAGGTGTCGAACCATGACAGTCGCCATCGACCGTGCGACCGGCAAGCGCCGCGGTGACCGTGCCCCGCGGCCCGGCCTGGGCCGGCGCGTCAAGAACGGATTCCACAAGCACTGGTACGCGTACGCGATGATCGCGCCGGTGCTCGTCGTGCTCGGCCTCATCGTGGGCTACCCGCTGCTGCGCGGCTTCTACCTCACCCTGACCGACGCCAACAGCCTCAACTCGGCGCGCACGATCGGCGTCAACCACATCGACGCCACCTACAAGTTCATCGGGCTGCACAACTACCAGGACGTCCTGTTCGGCCCGACGGCGTACGACCGGTTCTGGTCGCACTTCCTGTGGACCGCCTTCTGGACGGTCGCCTGTGTGACCCTGCACTACACCCTGGGCCTCGGCCTCGCGCTCATGCTGAACGAGAAGCTGCGCGGCCGCACCTTCTACCGGATGGTGCTCGTGCTGCCCTGGGCGGTGCCGACCTTCGTCAGCGTCTTCTCCTGGCGGATCATGCTCGCCGACTCCGGCGTGTTCAACCAGGTCCTCCACGCCCTCCACCTGCCCGAGCCCCAGTGGCTGGAGGACACCTTCTGGCAGCGGTTCGCCGCGATCATGGTCAACACCTGGTGCGGTGTGCCGTTCCAGATGCTCTCGCTGCTCGGCGGCCTGCAGTCCATCGACTCCTCGCTCTACGAGGCCGCCGAGATGGACGGTGCGAGCGCCTGGCAGCGCTTCCGGCACGTCACCCTGCCGGGGCTGCGCTCGGTCAGCGCCACCGTGGTGCTGCTCGGCGTCATCTGGACCTTCAACCAGTTCGCCATCATCTTCCTGCTGTTCGGCCCCTACAGCGCGCCCGACGCCCAGATCCTCGTCACCTGGGCCTACTACCTGGGCTTCGGCCAGCAGCCGCGCGACTTCGCCCAGTCCGCCGCGTACGGCGTGCTGCTGCTGTCGATCCTGGCCGTCTTCACCTCCTTCTACTTCCGCTGGCTGAAGCGCAATGACCAGCTCGCCGTCTGACGCCGCAGGAGCCGCCGCCATGAGCACCACGACCCTCGAGAAGTCACACGCCGAGCCGGCCCCCGCCGTCCGGTCCCGCCGGACCCGCCCGCGCGGCGAGCGCGGCCCGCTCGGCGCCGCCCTGCTGCACGGCGGCCTCGTCCTGGCGAGCCTCGTCGCGCTGGCCCCCGTCGGCTGGCTGTTCTTCCTGTCGCTCGGCCCGGACAAGGACGACTACCTGCACCCCGGCGCGATCGCCGGCAAGACCACCTTCGCCAACTACCGCTTCGTGCTGGAGCACACCCCGTTCTTCGACTGGCTCAAGTCGACGATGATCGTGGCCCTCGGCACCACCCTGATCGGCGTCTTCGTCGCCGCGACCACCGGCTACGCCGTCTCGCGCATGCGCTTTCCCGGCTACCGGTCGCTCATGTGGGTGCTGCTGCTCACCCAGGCCTTCCCGATCGCCATCCTGATCGTGCCGATGTACGAGATCTTCGGCGAACTCGGCCTCATCGACACCTACTGGGGCCTGATCATCATCAACTGCACCACCGCCGTGCCGTACAGCGCCTGGCTGCTCAAGGGCTACTTCGACACCATCCCCTTCGAGATCGACGAGGCGGGACGCGTGGACGGGCTCACCCCCTTCGGCACCTTCGCGCGGCTGATCCTGCCGCTGGCCCGCCCGGGACTGGCCGTCGCGGCCTTCTACAACTTCATCACGGCCGTCGGCGAGGTCGCCTTCGCCACCACGTTCATGCTGGACGACTCGAACTACACCTTCGCCGTCGGTCTGCAGAGCTTCATCAGCGAGCACGACGCGCAGTGGAACTACATGGCCGCCACCGCGGTGCTGATCGCGATACCCGTGTCCGTGTTCTTCTACCTTGTCCAGAAGAACCTGGTGACCGGCCTCACCGCGGGCGGCACGAAGGGCTGACGCCCCGACACCGCCGGCACGCGGCCGTCTCATGCCCGGCCGCCGCAGCCACGCCGCACTGACCGAACTCCTTTACGCAGCAAGGACGCCATGAGCCAGCACTCCGCCGACCCGGCCCCGAACACGGCCCTCGCCACCGTCGCCGCTCACCGCGACTGGTGGCGGGACGCGGTGATCTACCAGGTCTATCCGCGCAGCTTCGCCGACAGCGACGGCGACGGCATGGGCGACCTGGAGGGCGTACGTTCCCGACTCCCCTACCTGCGCGACCTCGGCGTCGACGCCGTGTGGCTCAGCCCGTTCTACGCCTCGCCGCAGGCCGACGCCGGCTACGACGTCGCCGACTACCGTGCCGTCGACCCGATGTTCGGCTCGCTGCTCGACGCCGACGCGCTGATCCGCGACGCCCACGCGCAGGGCCTGCGGATCATCGTGGACCTGGTCCCGAACCACTCCTCCGACCAGCACGAGTGGTTCAAGCGGGCCCTCGCCGAGGGGCCGGGCTCCCCGCTGCGGGACCGCTACCACTTCCGGCCCGGCAAGGGGAAGAACGGCGAACTGCCGCCCAACGACTGGGAGTCGATCTTCGGCGGCCCGGCGTGGACGCGGGTGACCGAGCCGGACGGCTCGCCTGGGGGCACCTCCCGGTCGAGGACTGGGGGAGAGTGGTACCTGCACCTCTTCGCCCCCGAGCAGCCCGACTTCGACTGGGACCACCCGGCGGTCGGCGACGAGTTCCGCTCCATCCTGCGCTTCTGGCTGGACATGGGCGTCGACGGCTTCCGCGTCGACGTGGCACACGGCCTGGTCAAGGCCGAGGGCCTGCCCGACCTCGGCGCCCACGACCAGGTGAAGCTGCTGGGCAACGATGTCATGCCGTTCTTCGACCAGGACGGTGTGCACGCCATCTACCGCCAGTGGCGCACCATCCTCGACGAGTACCCGGGCGACCGCATCTTCGTGGCCGAGGCCTGGACCCCCACGGTCGAGCGCACCGCGCGCTACGTCCGCCCCGACGAACTGCACCAGGCCTTCAACTTCCAGTACCTGAGCACCGACTGGGACGCCAAGGAACTGCGCACGGTCATCGACCGCACGCTGGAGGCCATGCGCCCGGTCGGCGCCCCCGCCACCTGGGTCCTGTCCAACCACGACGTCACCCGGCACGCCACCCGCTTCGCCAACCCGCCCGGCCTCGGGACCCAGATCCGCACCGCGGGCGACCGCGACCTGGGCCTCGCCCGCGCCCGTGCCGCCACGCTGCTGATGCTGGCGCTGCCCGGATCGGCGTACGTCTACCAGGGCGAGGAGCTCGGCCTCCCGGACGTCGTCGACCTGCCCGACGAGGTGCGCCAGGACCCGGCGTACTTCCGGGGCGACGGCCAGGACGGCTTCCGCGACGGCTGCCGGGTGCCGATCCCGTGGACGCGCACCGGCTCCTCGTACGGCTTCGGCAGCGGCGGGAGCTGGCTTCCGCAGCCGGAGAACTGGGGCGGGCTGAGCGTGCAGGCGCAGGAGGGGGTGCCGGGGTCGACGCTGGAGCTGTACCGCTCGGCGTTGCGCCTGCGCCGCTCGCAGCCCGATCTCGGCGCGGGCGACGCGGTGGAGTGGCTGCGCGCTCCCGAGGGCGTCCTCGCCTTCCGGCGCGGGGAGTTCGTGTGCGTCGCGAACACCTCGGGGGAGTCGGTGACGACCCGGTCGTACGGGCGGGTGCTGATCGCCAGCGGTGAGGTGACCGAGGCCGACGGCGAGGCGAAGGTGCCCGCCGACACGACGGTGTGGTGGACGACGGCCTGACGGTCCCGCGACCGGAAAATTCTGCCCTCGACTTCTCCCGGCCCGCTGCCCATTCGGGTGGCGGGCCTTTACCATCTGCGCCACCGCAAGCTTTTCGCAACCTTTCAGCAAGAACCTTCAACGACGAAGGAAGCCCCCCATGGCACGCAGAACCCTTGCCGGGGCCACCGCCCTGGCCGCTGCCGCTCTTGTCATGACCCCGACTATCGCCGACGCGTCGCCGCCCGGCACCAAGGACGTCACCGCCGTCCTCTTCGAGTGGAACTACGGCTCGGTCGCCCGCGAGTGCGGCACGACCCTCGGCCCCGCCGGTTACGGCTACGTCCAGGTCTCCCCGCCCGCCGAGCACATACAGGGCTCGCAGTGGTGGACGTCGTACCAGCCCGTCAGCTACAAGATCGCGGGACGCCTCGGTGACCGCGCCTCGTTCCAGAACATGGTGAACACCTGTCATGCGGCCGGGGTCAAGGTCGTCGTCGACACGGTGATCAACCACATGTCCGCGGGCTCGGGCACCGGTACCGGCGGCTCGTCGTACACCAAGTACAACTACCCGGGCCTGTACTCCTCGGCCGACTTCGACGACTGCACCGCCCAGGTCACCGACTACCAGGACCGCTGGAACGTCCAGCACTGCGAACTCGTGGGCCTCGCCGACCTCGACACGGGCGAGGAGTACGTCCGCCAGGCCATCGCGAACTACATGAACGACCTGCTCTCCCTGGGCGTCGACGGCTTCCGCATCGACGCGGCCAAGCACATCGACACGGCCGACCTGGCCAACATCAAGTCTCGCCTGACCAATCCGTCCGCCTACTGGAAGCAGGAGGTCATCTACGGCGCGGGTGAGGCGGTGCAGCCCACCGAGTACACGGGCAACGGCGACGTCCAGGAGTTCCGCTACGCCTACGACCTCAAGCGCGTCTTCACCACCGAGAAGCTCGCCTACCTCAGCAACTTCGGTGAGCCCTGGGGCTATCTGCCCGGCTCGGGCGCCGGCGTCTTCGTCGACAACCACGACACCGAGCGCAACGGCAGCACGCTGAACTACAAGGACGGCGCGAACTACACGCTGGCCAACGTGTTCATGCTGGCCTGGCCCTACGGCGCCCCGGACATCAACTCCGGGTACGAGTGGTCCAACGCGGACGCGGGTCCGCCCAACAACGGTGTGGTCAACGCCTGTTGGGTCGACGGCTGGAAGTGCCAGCACGCCTGGCCGGAGATCAAGTCCATGGTCGCCTTCCGCAACGCCACCCGCGGCCAGGCGGTCACCAACTGGTGGGACGACGGCGACAACCTCATCACCTTCGGCCGCGGCAGCAAGGGCTATGTGGTGATCAACCACGAGAGCACGACGGCGAATCGCTCGTACCAGACCTCGCTGCCCGCCGGCACCTACTGCGACGTACAGGCGAACCGGACCGTGACGGTCAACAGCACCGGCTGGTTCACGGCGTCGGTCGCCCCGAACACCGCGCTCGCTCTCTACGCGGGCAAGTCGACCTGCTGAAAGGGCAGTTCCCTCTCCCTGCCGTCGTTAGACGTGACGTAAATAACTTTGCGCGGCCGGTATCTGAAACACGCTGTCGCAGGTAGGTTGCGGCACTACACACGGCACGGCGGCAGGAAGAGGGAGACGCCCATGGAGCAACGGCATGTCGATGTGCTCATCATCGGCGCGGGACTGTCCGGCATCAGTGCCGCCTGCCACCTGGCCGAGCACAACCCCGGCAGGACGTACACGATCCTGGAGCGGCGCGCCCGCGTGGGCGGCACCTGGGACCTCTTCCGCTACCCGGGCGTCCGCTCGGACTCGGACATGTACACCTTCGGCTACCGCTTCCGCGCCTGGCACGGCACCAAGATCCTCGCCGACGGCGGCGACATCCGCGGCTACGTCCAGGAGACCGCCGACGAGCACGGCGTCTCCCGGCACATCCGCTTCGGCCGCAAGGCCGTCCGGGCGAGCTGGTCGAGCGAGGCCGGCCAGTGGACCGTCGAGGCCCTGGACGAGTCCACCGGCGAGAGCGAGACCTACACCTGCGCGTTCCTCGTCAACGCCACCGGCTACTACGACTACGACGCGGGGCACCGGCCCGACTTCCCCGGCGAGGAGCGCTTCACCGGGACCGTCGTCCACCCGCAGCACTGGCCCGAGGACCTGGACTTCCGCGGCAAGCGCGTCGTCGTCATCGGCAGCGGCGCCACCGCCATCACCCTGGTGCCCGCGATGGCCGGCGACGCGGCCCACGTCACCATGCTCCAGCGCTCACCGACGTACGTCCTGTCGCTGCCGCACCACGACCCGGTCGCGCGCCTGATGCGCAAGGCGGGCGTCCCGGCCGGGCTGGTGTACCGGTTCGGCCGCTCGCGCAACATCGCGCTCCAGCGGGCCCTGTACGCGGTCTGCCGGTCGGCGCCCACCGTCATGCGCAAGGTGCTGCTGGCCGGCGTGCGCGCACAGGTCGGCGGAAGCGTGGACATGCGGCACTTCACCCCGTCGTACAAGCCCTGGGACCAGCGGCTGTGCGTGGTGCCCGGCGGCGATCTGTTCAAGGCGCTGAGGAGCGGCGAGGCGTCCGTGGCCACCGGCCACATCGAGACGTTCACCGAGACCGGCGTCCGGCTGACGTCCGGCGAGGAGATCGAGGCCGACATCATCGTCACCGCCACCGGCCTGCGGGTGCAGATCGCGGGCGGCGCGCGCATCGAGGTGGACGAGCGGCCCGTGAACACCCGCGACCACGTCATCTACAAGGGCGTACTGCTCGACGGCGTCCCCAACCTGGCGATCGTCCTCGGCTACACCAACGCCTCCTGGACCCTCAAGGCCGACATGGCCTCCGAGTACATCAGCAGGCTGCTCACGTACATGGACGAGCGGGACTTCACCGAGGTCACCCCCGTCGCCACGGACGCCGACCGGGCCGCCGAGTCCGCGATGGGCGACTCGCTGACCTCCGGTTACATCGCGCGCGGCGACACCGTGATGCCCCGGCAGGGCACCCGCGCGCCCTGGCGCATCTGGAACAACTACTACCGCGACCGCCGTGCGCTGCGGCGCTCCCCGATCGAGGACCCGGCCCTGCGCTTCGGCCGCCGGGCCGCGGCCGCACGGCCCGCGGACCAGCCCGACCCGGCCTCCGTGGCCTGACCGTTTGACCCTCCGTCGGATCGAGGACAGCCATGACAAGGCAGCAGACGTATCACGAGGTGCTCCAGACCCTCTCCGAGGGATCGGTGCACGTCCACTTCGACGCGTTCACCGACATCGACTGGGACAACCCCGACTTCGCCGTCGATCCCCACGACCCCCGCTGGGTGCTGCCCGAGGCCGACCCGCTGGGCGGACACCCCTGGTACCGGGAGCAGTCGCCGGAGCGCCGGGCGGAGATAGGGCTGTGGCGGTACGCCAACGTCGCCAAGGTGGGCATGCAGTTCGAGAACGTCCTCATGCGCGGGGCGCTCGACTACCTCTTCCACCTGCGCAACCAGAACCCCGAATTCCGGTATCTCACCCACGAGATCACCGAGGAGACCCACCACACCCAGATGTTCCAGGAGTTCGTCAACCGCTCCGGCTTCGACGCGCACGGGGGCCGCCGCTCCTTCCGCGCGATCAGCCGCTTCCTGCCACTGGCCGCCTCGCTGCTGCCGGAGGCGTTCTTCACCGGCGTACTGGCCGGCGAGGAGCCGATCGACCACCTCCAGAAGGCGATCCTGCGCTCGGGCGAGGAGGGCCACCCCCTGCTGCGGCGGATCATGCAGATCCACGTCGCCGAGGAGGCCCGGCACATCTCCTTCGCCCACGAGTTCCTGCGCACCAAGGTCCCCGGCTACGGCAAGGTGCGCAGGGGCGCGCTGTCGGTCACGTTCCCGCTGATCATGCGCCTGCTGGGCGACGTCATCGTGATCCCGGACCGCAAGACCGCCGCGAAGATGGGCGTGCCGTACTGGGTGATCAAGGACATCTTCTGGAAGTCCGCCGACGGGCAGAAGATGCTGCGCGACCTCTTCGCCGACGTGCGCATGCTCGCCGAGGACATCGGGCTGATGAACAAGACCTCCCGGCGCGTGTGGAAGATGCTCCGCATCGACGGCCGCCCCTCCCGCTACCGCGGCCAGCCCTCGTCGCTGGCCGCCTGACCCAGCCGCGCGGGCAAGCCCCACCGACGAGTCGTACCACCGAGCCGCCCCATCGGGCGCCCGAGCGAAGAAGCCGCCCATGCCCTACGTCGTCACCCGGTCGTGCTGCGCCGACGCCTCCTGCGTGCTGGCCTGCCCGGTCAACTGCATCCATCCCGCGCCCGGCGAGCCCGGCTTCGCCGAGGCCGAGATGCTCTACGTCGACCCGCGCGCCTGCGTCGACTGCGGCGCCTGCGCGACGGCCTGCCCGGTGGACGCGCTCAAACCGCACACCCGGCTCACGGCGGGCGAGCGGCCGTTCCTCGACCTCAACGCCGCCTACTACGACGACGATCCGCATGCGGTCCGGACGCCGCTCGCGCTGGTTCCCAGGCAACGGCGGCTTTCCGACGGCGAGTTGCGGGTCGCCGTGGTCGGCGCCGGTCCGGCGGGGCTGTTCGCCGCCGACGAACTGCTCAAGCACCCGGGCGTCGGCGTGACCGTCCTCGACCGGCTGCCCACCCCCTACGGCCTGGCGCGCGCGGGGGTCGCGCCGGACCACCAGGACACCAAGCAGGTCACCCGGCTCTTCGAGGCCATCGAGGGCCAGCCCGGCTTCTCGTACCGGCTGGGCGTCGAGGTGGGCAGGGACCTGCGCCACGAGGACCTGCTCCGCACCCACCACGCCGTCGTCTACGCGGTGGGCGCCGCGACCGACCGGCGGCTCGGCATCGACGGGGAGGACCTGCCCGGCAGCGTGGCCGCCACCGACTTCGTCGCCTGGTACAACGGCCACCCCGACCACGGCGCCACGACGTACGCGCTGGACTGCGAGCGCGCGGTGGTCGTCGGCAACGGCAACGTGGCCCTGGACGTGGCCCGCGTCCTGACCGCCGACCCGGCGGCGCTCGGCCGCACCGACATCGCCGACGGCGCGCTGGAGGCGCTGCGCGGCAGTCGGGTGCGCGAGGTGGTCGTCCTCGGCCGGCGCGGACCCGCCGAGGCCTCCTTCACGCTGCCCGAACTGCTCGCGCTCGCCGCCCTCGACGACATCGACGTCGTCGTCGAGGGGTGGCCCGAGGGCCTGGCCGAGGACACCTCGGCCAAGACCGCGCTGCTCGCCGAACTCGCCGCCCGGACACCCGTGCCGGGGCGGCGGCGCATCGTGCTGCGCTTCCTGGCCACGCCGACGCGCGTCCTCGGCGGCGAGCGCGTGAGCGGACTCGAGGTCGCCCGCACCGAGCTGCGCACGGACGCCGACGGCACCGTACGGGCCGTCCCCACCGGCGCCACCGACGTCATCGAGACCTCGCTCGTGCTGCGCTCGGTGGGCTACCGCGCCCGCCCGGTGCCGGGCCTGCCGTTCGACGGGGCGACCGGCACGGTGCCGCACGAGCGGGGCCGCGTCGAGCCGGGCGTGTACGTCGCCGGCTGGATCAAGCGCGGACCCAGCGGGTTCATCGGCACCAACAAGTCGTGTGCGGAGGAGACCGTCGAGGCGCTCCTCGACGACTTCGAGGCCGGACTGCTCACCGCCCCTGCGGCCGGTACGGGCGGCGCGGACGCGACGGTCGCGACGGCGTACGCGGACGCCGTGGGACTCGACGGCTGGCAGGCGATCGACCGGGCCGAACGCGCGGCGGGCGCGCTCCGGGGACGCCCCCGCGTCAAGATCACCGACCGGGAGGCCCTGCTCGCCACGGCACGGCAGGCGCCCCCGGCGCCACGACGGCGCCTGCTCTTGCCGGTGGTGCGCCGGTCCTGACAGCGTGCTGTCCCGCCACACCCGCAAGCACCCGTTCGACCCGTACCTCATTGCCGCCTAGCGACAGGAACCGCCCCGCCATGGACCGCGTGCTGTACACCGCCGACCACGAGAGCTTCCGCGCCACCGTGCGCGCCTTCGTGGAGCGTCACATCACCCCCTTCCACAAGCAGTGGGAGAGCGACGGGATCGTCCCGCGTGAAGTGTGGACCGAGGCCGGCAAGCTGGGGCTGCTGGGCATGGACGTGCCGGAGGAGTACGGCGGCGGGGGAGTGGTCGACTTCCGCTACAACGCGGTGCTCAGCGAGGAGATCGTGCGCGCCGGGGCGTCCGGGGTCGGCTTCACGCTGCACAACGACGTCGTCGCCCCCTATCTGCGGGGGCTCGCCGACGAGGAGCAGAAGCGGCGCTGGCTGCCCGGCTTCTGCTCGGGCGAGCTGATCACGGCCATCGCGATGACCGAGCCCGGCGCGGGCAGCGACCTGCAGAACGTCCGCACCACGGCCGTGCGCGAAGGCGACCACTACGTGGTCAACGGCTCCAAGACCTTCATCACCAACGGCATCAACGCCGACCTGGTGATCGTCGTGGTCAAGACCGACGCGGAGAAGGGCGCCCACGGCACCAGCCTGCTCGTGGTCGAGCGTGGGATGCCCGGCTTCGAGCGCGGCCGGAACCTGGAGAAGATCGGCCTGAAGGCGCAGGACACCGCCGAGCTGTTCTTCGACGACGTCCGGGTGCCCGTGACGAACCTGCTCGACGAGGAGAACTCCGGGTTCGTCCACCTGATGAACGCGCTGCCCCAGGAGCGGCTCTCGATCGCGGTCGCGGCCGTGGCGGCGGCCGAGAAGATCTTCGAGACGACCCTGGAGTACTGCAAGGAGCGCACGGCTTTCAACCGGCCCATCGGCTCCTTCCAGGCCAACCGCTTCAGCCTCGCCGAGATGGCCACCGAACTCCAGATCGCCCGCACCTTCGTGGACCGCTGCATCACCGTCCACAACGAGGGCGGCCTCACGGTCGCGGACGCCGCCATGGCCAAGTGGTGGACGACCGAGCTGCAGAAGCGCGTCGTGGACACCTGCCTCCAACTGCACGGCGGCTACGGCTTCATGAGCGAGTACCCGGTCGCGCAGGCGTACCTCGACAGCCGGGTGCAGACCATCTACGGCGGCACCACGGAGATCATGAAGGAGATCATCGGGCGGTTCCTCGGGGTGTGAGGCATCCTCCGCGCGCTCGCGGCGCCGTCTCCGTGCGCCGCTGAGCCGTCTTGGCGCGTCGTTATGCTGATCGGATGGCGGACACCACGAAGCGGCGGGCCGAGGCCGACGGCCGCTCGACCCGCTGGAGCGCGCACAAGGCCCGGCGTCAGATCGACGTCATCGACGCCGCCGTGGCCGCCATCGAGGAGGAGGGGCCCGACGTCGGCGTCCAGCGGATCGCCGAACGCGTCGGGCTGCCGCGGTCGGTGGTGTACCGGCACTTCAAGGACCGTGCCGAACTCGACGAGCTGATACGCCGGCGCATCGTCGAGTCGCTCATGGCCGATCTCGCCCCGACCCTGGCGCCCGACGGCACGGTCATGGCGGCCGTCCGGCGTGCCGTCGACGCCTATCTCGGCTGGATCGGCCTGCACCCCCGGCTGCACGCCTTCCTCGGGGTGGGCACCGTCGCGCCGGGCGAGGGCTCCGGAGTGGTCGCGGGCACCAAGGTCGCGATCGCCCTGCGGGTCGGCGAGTTGTTCGCGGCCGTCCTGAAGTCCCACGGCCAGGAAGGTCCTTTGGCGCGGTCGCTCGCCGTCGGGGTCGTCGGATTCGTGGACGCCACGGTCAACGACTGGCTGGCGGCCACGTCGCGCGAGCTCACCAGCGGGCGGCTCGCCGAGTTCCTCACCTGCTCCATCTGGTCGGTGCTCGACGGCAACCTGCGCACCCTGGGCATCGAACTCGCCCCGGACCAGCCCCTGTCCGAGCTGCTCGGCGGCTGAGCACACCCGGCACACGAACCGGCACCCGCGCGCGGGCGCCGGGCATCGGTCGACCTTGGTACTGAAAGGTCTTGCTGTCACTTTCAAGACTCTTGCTGTAAGCCTTGCGTTGGCGATACGGTCGCGCGGGCGCCCGGCATCGAAGCCGTGCCGCGGTGTGGGGGTCGATCCCGACAGAGCCGCAATCGCAAGGAGTTCACGCCTGTGATACCGAGATGGCCGGCGCCCTGGAAGCGCCGTTTCCCGCACGCGAGACGGGCCGCGGCCGTCACCGCCGTGGCACTCGCCGCCGCGCTGGTGCAGCCCCTCGCCGCACACGCCTCCGCGCCGCCCCCGCCTCCGTCCGACGCGCAGCTCGCCGCCGCGCCCGCGCGGCACGACGACACCCGCGAGCAGTTCTACTTCGCCATGCCGGACCGGTTCGCCAACGGGGACGCCTCCAACGACCGGGGCGGGCTGACCGGTTCACGCCTCAGCACCGGTTACGACCCCACCGACAAGGGCTTCTACCAGGGCGGCGACCTCAAGGGCCTCACGAAGCGGCTCGACTACATCAAGGGTCTCGGCACCACCGCCATCTGGCTGGCCCCCATCTTCAAGAACCAGCCCGTGCAGGGGACGGGTACCAACGCCTCGGCCGGCTACCACGGTTACTGGATCACCGACTTCACCCGCGTCGACCCGCACTTCGGCACCAACAAGGACCTCGCGACCCTCATCTCCCAGGCGCACGCCAAGGGCATGAAGGTCTTCTTCGACGTCATCACCAACCACACCGCCGACGTCGTCGACTACGAGGGCAAGTCCTACGACTACCTCTCCAAGGGCGCCTTCCCCTACCTGACCAAGGACGGCCGCCCCTTCGACGACGCCGACTACGCCGCCGGGAACAAGGGCTTCCCCGCCGTCTCCACCGCCTCCTTCCCGCGCACGCCGGTCGTTCCGGCCGGCAAGCGCGACATCAAGGTCCCGTCGTGGCTCAACGACCCGACGATGTACCACAACCGCGGCGACTCGACGTACGCCGGCGAGAACGCCACCTACGGCGACTTCTCCGGCCTCGACGACCTGTGGACGGAGCGGCCCGAGGTCGTCTCGGGCATGGAGCGGATCTACGAGCGCTGGGTGCGGGACTTCGGCGTCGACGGCTTCCGGATCGACACCGTGAAGCACGTGAACATGGAGTTCTGGAGCCAGTGGGCGACCGCGCTCGACAAGTACGCCGCCGCGCACGGCCGTAAGAACTTCTTCATGTTCGGCGAGGTCTACTCCGCCGACACCTCGATCACGTCCCCGTACGTCACACAGGGCCGCCTCGACGCCACCCTCGACTTCCCCTTCCAGGACGCGGCCCGCGCCTTCGCCTCCCAGGGCGGCAGCGCGCAGAGGCTCGCCGGGGTCTTCGGCGACGACTACAAGTACACGACCGACAAGGCCAACGCCTACGAGCAGGTCACCTTCCTCGGCAACCACGACATGGGCCGCATCGGGTACTTCCTGAAGCAGGACAACCCGAAGGCCAGCGACGCCGAGATCCTGCGCAAGGACGGGCTCGCGAACGAGCTGATGTTCCTCAGCCGTGGCAACCCCGTCGTCTACTACGGCGACGAGCAGGGCTTCACCGGTTCCGGCGGCGACAAGGACGCCCGACAGACGATGTTCGCCTCCAAGGTCGCCGACTACCTCGACGACGACGAGATCGGCACCGACCGCACCCACGCCGACGACGCCTACGACACGAGTGCCCCGCTCTACAAGGAGATCGCGGCCCTCGCCGAGCTGCGCAAGGCCAACCCGGCCCTGACGGACGGCGTCCAGACCCAGCGCTACGCCGCCGACGGCCCCGGGATCTACGCGTTCACCCGGACGGACGTCCGCACGGGTGCCGAGTACGTCGTCGCCCTCAACAACGCGGACGCGGAGAAGACGGCCACCTTCGCGACCGGCTCGGCCGACATGGCGTACCAGGGCATCTACGGCACCACCGCCGCGGCCAGGTCCGACGCCGACCGCAGGCTCACCGTCACCGTCCCCGCCGGCACCGCCGTCGTCTACAAGGCGTCCGGCCCGCTCGCCGAGCCCGCCGCCAAGCCGGCGCTCACCCTCGAGGCCCCGGACGCGGGCGCCACCGGCACCGTCGAGGTCTCCGCCGACACCGACGGCGGACAGCTCGACCGCGTCGTCTTCGCCGCCCAGGTCGGCGACGGCGCCTGGCACACCCTCGGCTCCGCGGACCACGCTCCCTACAAGGTCACCCAGACCATCGGCAGGGACGTACCGACCGGAACCGCCCTGCGCTACAAGGCCGTTGTGATCGACTCGGCCGGGCGGACCGCGAGCGCCACCGCCGACAGCACCACCGGCACCCCGCCCGCCCCCGAGGTGCCGACGGCGTCCTCCCGGGACTACGCGATCGTCCACTACAAGCGGGCCGACGGCGACTACGCCGACTGGGGCCTGTACGCCTGGGGCGACCTCGCCGACGGCGAGGCCACGAACTGGCCCGCCAGCCACCCCTTCACCGGCCGCGACGCGTACGGCGCCTTCGCCTACGTCAAGCTCAAGCCGGGCGCCTCCGACGTCGGGTTCCTGGTCATCGACAAGGACGGCAACAAGGACGTATCCGCCGACCGGTCCATCGACGTCACCAAGACCGGTGAGGTGTGGGTCGAGCAGGGCAAGCCGGACGTCCTGACCCAGCGGCCCGACTATCCCGCGCAGGACAGGACCAAGGCCGTCATCCACTACCACCGCGCCGACGGGAACTACGACGGCTGGGGCCTGCACGTCTGGACGGGCGCCGCGCACCCCACCGACTGGTCGGACCCCCTGAAGCCGGTGAAGACTGACCCCTATGGCGCGGTCTTCGAGGTGCCGCTCACCGAGGGTGCCACCAGCCTCAGCTACATCGTCCACAAGGGCGACGACAAGGATCTCCCCACCGACCAGTCCCTCGACCTCAAGGCGAACGGCTACGAGGTGTGGCTGGTGAACGGCCAGGAGAAGTACCTGCTGCCGCAGCCCGCGGGCAGCGCGGCCGCTCTCGACCCGACCGCATCCAAGGCGATCTGGATCGACCGGGACACGGTCGCCTGGAACGGCGCCGACGGCGCCGCCTCCACCCAGCTGCTGTACTCCCACGACGGTTCGATCGCCGTGAAGGACGGCACGCTCACCAGCGACGACGAGCGCTGGCTGCGGCTGTCCAAAGCCACCCTCACCGACGCCCAGAAGGCCAAGTTCCCGCACCTGAAGGACTACACCGCCTGGTCCGTCGACCCGCGTGACCGCGGTCGGGTGCGCGAGGCGCTGAGCGGCCAGCTCGTCGCCTCCCAGCGCGCCGCGAGCGGCGCCGTGCTCGCCGCGACCGGCGTCCAGATCGCCGGCGTACTGGACGACGTGTACGACGCGACGGCGGCGCGGCTCGGGCCGACGTTCCATGACGGGCGGCCCACGCTGGCCGTTTGGGCGCCCACCGCGCAGCACGTGGCGCTGGACCTCGACGGCTCCACCGTGCGGATGCACCGCGACGACGACACCGGGGTCTGGTCCGTCACCGGGCCCGCGTCCTGGAAGAACAAGCCCTACCGGTACGCGGTGAAGGTCTGGGCGCCCAGCGTCCGCAAGGTCGTCACCAACCTGGTCACCGACCCGTACTCGGTCGCGCTCACCGCCGACTCCGAGCGCAGCCTCGTCGTCGACCTCGGCGACAGGGCCCTCGCCCCCGGAGGCTGGTCGACCCTGGCCAAGCCCAAGGCCGTACCGCTGAAGGACGCGCAGATCCAGGAGCTGCACATCCGGGACTTCTCCGTCGCGGACACCACCGTCCCGGCCGCGGACCGGGGCAGCTACCTCGCCTTCACCGACCGAGGCAGCGCCGGCTCGAAGCACCTGCGCGCGCTGGCGAAGGCCGGCACGTCGTACGTGCACCTGCTGCCCGCCTTCGACATCGCCACCATCCCCGAGAAGAAGGCCGACCAGGCGAGTACCGACTGCGACCTCGCCTCCTACGCGCCCGACTCCGACAAGCAGCAGGAGTGCGTCGCGAAGATCGCCGCGAAGGACGCCTACAACTGGGGCTACGACCCGTACCACTACACGGTCCCCGAGGGCTCGTACGCCACCGACCCGGACGGCACCGCCCGGACCGTCCAGTTCCGCAAGATGGTCAAGGCGCTCAACGAGGACGGCCTGCGGGTCGTCATGGATGTCGTCTACAACCACACGGCGGCCAGCGGCCAGGCGGACACCTCCGTCCTCGACAAGATCGTGCCCGGCTACTACCAGCGGCTCCTCGCGGACGGCAGCGTGGCCACCAGCACGTGCTGCGCGGGCACCGCGACCGAGAACGCCATGATGGGCAAGCTCGTCGTCGACTCGATCGTCACCTGGGCCAAGGAGTACAAGGTCGACGGCTTCCGCTTCGACCTCATGGGCCACCACCCGAAGGCCAACATCCTCGCCGTCCGCAAGGCCCTCGACGCCCTCACCGTCGCGAAGGACGGCGTCGACGGCAAGAAGATCATCCTGTACGGCGAGGGGTGGAACTTCGGGGAGGTCGCCGACGACGCCCGGTTCGTGCAGGCCACGCAGAAGAACATGGCCGGCACCGGCATCGCCACCTTCTCCGACCGCGCCCGTGACGCGGTGCGCGGCGGCGGCCCCTTCGACTCGGACCCGCGCATCCAGGGCTTCGCGTCCGGGCTGTACACCGACCCCAACGCATCGACCGCGAACGGCAGTCCGCAGGAGCAGAAGGCGCGCCTTCTGCACTACCAGGACCTGATCAAGGTCGGCCTGAGCGGCAACCTCGCCACGTATCGCTTCACCGACACCGACGGCAAGGACGTCACCGGCGCCGGGGTCGACTACAACGGCTCACCCGCGGGGTACGCCGACGCGCCGGGCGACGCCCTCGCCTACGTCGACGCGCACGACAACGAGTCGCTGTTCGACGCCCTGACCTACAAGCTGCCGGGGGACACCTCCGCGTCCGACCGGGCCCGCATGCAGGTCCTGGCGATGGCCACGGCCGCCCTCTCGCAGGGGCCCTCCCTCTCCCAGGCGGGCACGGACCTGCTGCGCTCCAAGTCCCTGGACCGCAACTCCTTCGACAGCGGTGACTGGTTCAACGCCATCCACTGGAACTGCGCGGACGGCAACGGCTTCGGGCGCGGGCTGCCCATGGCGGCCGACAACGAGTCCAAGTGGTCGTACGCCAAGCCGCTGCTGGGGTCGGTCGGCGTCGGGTGCCCGCAGATCGGCGGGGCCTCGGCCGCCTACCGCGACCTGCTGCGGATCCGTACGACGGAGAGCGCGTTCTCCCTCGGCACGGCGGCGCAGGTGCAGTCGCAGCTGTCCTTTCCGCTGTCCGGGAAGGACGAGACGCCGGGCGTGATCACCATGCGACTCGGTGACCTCGTCGTGGTGTTCAACGCGACGCCGCAGAAGCAGGAGCAGCGGGTCGCCGCGCTCGCCGGTGCGCACTACCGGCTGCACCCGGTGCAGGCGGCGGGCGCGGACTCCGTCGTGAAGTCCTCGTCCTGTGCGGCGGATTCGGGCACGTTCACCGTACCGGCGCGCACGGTCGCGGTGTTCACGCGGGCGGGCTGACCGCTCACGGGCTCGGGTGGGGCGGACTCCGTTGCGGGGTCCGCCCCACCTTCGTGCCGTGGGAAGGAGCTCCGTGGAAGGACCTCCCTGCCGCGGAAAGGTCAGGAGGCGAGGGAGAGCAGTCGGGCGACCAGATCGCCGAACGTGCCGTCGGGCGGCTCGTCCTTGACCATGCGGCGCAGTACGGCGGCCATCTCCTCGTCGTAGGCGGCGCTCACCGCCGCCAGCGCGGCGAAGTCGTGCACGAGCTGGAGCTCCAGCTCGGCCCGGGGGATGCGTCGGCCGTCCAGCCAGATCAGCGCGGTCGACTCGGCGAGCGAGATCCAGGACCGGATCACGAGTTCCAGCCGGGCGGGCGGATCGGTGATCTCCAGGTGCACGAGGATGTGCTCGTACGCCGCCTGCCGCACGGACTCGATGAGCGCGTTGGTGGCCGAGACGTGGTCCTTCGAAGGGACGCCGTCCGCGGAGACCGCCGGTCCGCCGCGCATCAGCGCCGAGAAGCCGGGCCCGTGCTCGTCCACGAAGTCGAAGAAGCGGCCCATCACGCGCAGCAGCCGGGTGCCCAGCGGCCCCTCGGCCGGTTCCGCGAACCGGGCCGCCAGGTCCTCGGCGGCACGCTTCAACGCCGCCTCGTACAGGCTGAGTTTGCCCGGGAAGTAGTGGTAGACGAGCGGGCGCGAGATGCCCGCGGCCGACGCGATCTCGTCGATGGAGACCTCGTCCGGCGAGCGGTGGCTGAAGAGGTCGAGGGCGACGCCGATCAACTGCTGCCGCCGCTCCTCGACTCCCATTCTGCGGCGTACCCCGGTAGTCATACGAACACCTTACCGATCGAATTCAGCCCCGAACGGGCCGGACCGAACGCGGTATTCACCTCCGGTGTCACATATCGAGCACGAGACGGTCGCCGCGGGCCCGTGAGACGCAGAGCAGCATCGAGTCGGCCCGCTCCGCGTCGGTCAGCAGCTCGTCCCGGTGCTCCACCTCTCCCTCCAGCACCCGCTGCCGGCAGGTTCCGCAGAAGCCCTGCTCGCAGGAGTACGCGGTGCCCGGCAGCTCCGCGCGTACGGCGGCCAGCACGCTGGAGTCGCTCCCGACGGTCACCGTCCGCCCGCTGCGCCGGAGTTCGACCTCGAACTCCGCGCCGCCGGCCGAGGCGCGCGGCGCGAACCGCTCCAGGTGCAGCGTGGCGCCCTCGGGAACCCGCTCCTCCACCGCGTCCATCAGCCCCTCCGGGCCGCAGCAGTAGACGGCGGTGCCCTCGGCGACGCCGTCCGCGAACAGCGCGTCCAGGTCCGGCCGCCCGTCCTCGTCCTCCGCGACGACGGTCAGCCGGCCTTGGGCCAGCTTCTCGACGTCCTCCAGGAACGGCATCGACGCCCGCGTCCGCCCGCAGTACAGCAGCCGCCACTCCGCGCCCTCGGGCAGCGCCCGCAGCATCGGCAGGATCGGGGTGATGCCGATGCCGCCCGCGACGAAGACGTAAGTGGGCGCCTCGACGAGCGGGAAGCGGTTGCGCGGACCGCGCACCTCCAGCTCCATGCCCTCGGCGAGCTGCTCGTGCACCTCGCGCGAGCCGCCCCGCCCGTCCGCGACCAGCCGGGTGGCGACGGTGTACGACGACGTGTCCTCCGGGTCCCCGCACAGCGAGTACTGCCGCACCAGCCCGGACGGCAGCACCACGTCGAGGTGGGCGCCGGGCTCCCAGCGCCCCGACTGCCGCCCTTCCAGCCGCAGTCGTACGACCCCGTCGGCCACGGTCTCGTGCGCGGTGATCAGCAGCCGCGCGGCCCGCGAGCGCGGGCGGCCCGAGACCGGCTCCTCCAGGGCGGGCATCGGCCACAGCGGCGAGCCCTGGATACGGCGCCGCAGCGCCCGCTTCGCCAGCAGCGCGGCCCCCGCGAGGACGACGACGGTCCGCAGCTTCGGCATCACGCGGCCCCCTTGCCGGTCTTCTCGGCGGCGAGAGCCGCGGGGGAGGAGGCCAGGTAGGCGACGGCCTGCTCGGTGCAGCCTTCCTGCGAGGGGTGGTAGGACCGGCTGAGGTAGCGGGGGATGGACTTGAGCAGGTCTCCGGTCGCGGGCAGGGTGCCCTGGCGGCCGCGGTCGTAGAAGTCCCGGAAGCTGGCCCTGCCGTCGACGAGCGTGGGGTCGTTCTCCATGAAGAAGCGGGCCCCGCGCTGCCACAGGAACACCAGCGCCGTGAAGGCCGCCGCCCAGGTGCGCGTCCGCCGCCGGTAGCCGCCGTCGAGGTGCATGAACAGCTCGAAGGCGACGGACCGGTGCTCGACCTCCTCGGCGCCGTGCCAGCGCAGCAGGTCCATCATGGTCGGATCCGCGCCGCGCCGGTCCAGCTCCGCGGCGTTCAGCACCCAGTCGCCCAGGAACGCGGTGTAGTGCTCGATGGCCGCGATGAGCGCGACGCGCTCCAGCAGCCACCACTTGCGGGCCTTGCCCGGGGGCAGCGTCCGGTCGCCGAGCAGCTTCTCGAAGAACCAGTCGACCTGCGCGGTGTACGGCGTCGGGTCGAGCCCCTGCTCCTTCAGGTGCGGCAGCACCTCGTCATGGGCCTGGGAGTGCATCGCCTCCTGCCCGATGAACCCGATGACGTCCTCGCGGAGCCGGTCGTCGCGGATGTACGGCAGCACCTGCTTGTACACATGCACGAACCACCGCTCACCGGCGGGCAGCAGGAGGTGCAGCACATTGATGGTGTGCGTGGTGAACGGGTCTCCCGGTACCCAGTGCAGCGGTGTGTCCTCCCACGAGAAGGACACGTTGCGGGCCTTGAGCGGTATCCGCTCGGAGTGCACCGGCCGGGCCTGCGTGTTAGACATGGCGTCAATGTACTGATGGGTACGACCGAGGGAAACCCTCGTGCGCGGACTTGTTGACATAAGTGTCAACTGGCGTCGAGGCCGCTAACGCAGCGCGTTCAGCGCGGTCCCGTCGTCCAGCGTGGCCTTGAGCCGGGCCTGGGCCCCCTGCTCGGCGCGTACGGCGAGGAGCCTGCCCCGAGTGGCCCCGGTGACCCCGCCGGTCGCCCGGATCGACGCGGTGTTCCGGCTGCTCGCGGCCACCAGGTACCAGGCCCCGGTGCCGGACTTCCACAGCACCCCGGCCAGCACATGGGGATCGCGCGGGCCGCACGCCGTCACATTCGTGCCCTTGGCCGCGAGCGCCCCGAACCGCCCCTGCGGCGTGTGGAACTGGGCCAGCGCCACCGACCCCGCGCCCCGCCAGGTCTCGGCCCGGGTGCACACCCACGCGGCCGTCCCGCCCGCGTCGGGCAGCGGCTGGTCGGCGTACGCCCAGGCGTTGACGCTGCTGACCCCCGCCGAGCGCTCCTCGCCCAGCGAGCAGGCGAACGGCGCCCAGGTGCGCAGCGCCTGCGCCCCGGGGGCGTCGCCGGTCGAGCCGGGGCGGCCGGTGGTGAGGCGGGCGGGCACCAGTTCGCCGAGGTCGGTGGCGAGATGAGTGCCGGAGGCGTCCGTCAGCTGCAGCACGTTCCACGACGTGCACGCGCCGGGCTGCACGGCCGGGCCGGCGAACGGCGCCGTGACGCCGTCGGTCAGATCGAGGTCCATCGCCCCGGAGCCCGGCTGCATCAGGTCCCGCTCGGCCGCCTTCGTCACCCAAGGGGCCGTCAGATAGCGGACGTTGCCGTCGGAGCGTCCCAGCACGACCGCGCTCGCCGCGGTCCCGGTCGCGCCGTCGACACGGGCGAAGTCGAGCGCGGCGCCCCGCGTGCCGTCCTTCGGCTCGGCGTAGCGGGCGATGCGCAGGCCGTCGTACAGGACCACCACGCGCGCGGCGTCGACCTCGCCCGCGTACAGCAGTTGCGGCGGGCCCGCCGGGCCGCCGGTCTGGGTGCCGGGGGTCGCCGAGACACGGACCGTCTCCCCGGGGCGGGCCCAGACGGCGAGGGCGCGGCGCAGCAGGGCCGTGTCGCCGGTGAGCGCGCCACGGGCCGGCCAGACGGAGAAGTCGGTGCGGGCGGCCGACTGCCACGCGGTCGGCGCGACCCGGGTCAACCGGCCGGGATCGAGGGCGGCTTCGGCCGCCGGGTTGTGCGCGTACGCCGGGGCCGCCGCGCCGTCCGGGCTCCAGCCGTCGCGCGGCAGCGCGACCAGGGCGCCGCACAGCGCCAGCGCGGCCGCCGCCGCGAGCACCGCCTTGGTGTGCTGTCTGCGCCGCATCAGGTCGGTGGGCCGGGCCTGCAGCGAACAGGGGTCGAACTCGGGGGAGTCGAGCAGCGTGTACTGCGCCGGGACGCCGTTCGCCTCCGCCAGCGCGGCCTCCGGGGCCTCGACCCCGGCGGCCGCGAGCACCTCGCGTACGTCGGGATCGGGGAGCCGCTCCAGGCCGCGCAGCAGATACGCGGCACGGGCGGGGGCGGACAGCGCCGCCAGCCGCTGGTCCAGGGCGAGTTCGTCGGCACCGCCCGAACGCGGGAACAGGCGCAGACCCCAGACCTGGGGGAGCAGCGGCGGCAGCTGGGACCGGCGGGGCCACGCCCGGCGCCTGAGCGGCAGGCTCGCCTCCAGCGCCGTACGCACGACCTGGAGGCGGACGAAGGCGTACCCCGGGCTGTCATCGGGGCCGTCGGCCGCGCCGGACGGGGCGCCGTGCTGGGCCGGGATCGCGGAGGCGGCCTGCCGCCGCCCCCGCGGCAGCGCGCGCTGGGTGAGGGCGTGCGCGGTCAGTACGCGCCGGCCGTGGCCCGGATCCGGCGGCAGCACCAGGTAGGCGAGGCGGACGAGCCGGGGGTAGTGCTCGACGAGCGCGGCCCGGGCCCGCTCGACGTCGACGACCGGGCGGGCGGCTCCGGCGGAGGAGGCCGCGTGACGCGGGGCTACATGCTGTGACTGCACGTCCGGAAGAACGAGCGAACCGTTGGTTGGTCACCGCCACCCGGGTGGGTCCGAGGAAGGCCGCCGTCCCCGTCAGTCCTCCGGATCGACCAGCATCCGCGCGTAGTTGCCCATCGACCGCTGGTAGCGCGGCAGATGGGGGGCCAGGGCGCCGAGGACGAGGGACAGGCCCTCGCGGTCCCGGCCGAGGCTGGACAGGCACAGGGCGAGGCAGGCGCGTACGGCGTCGTCCAACTCGTCCGAGGGCGCGTCCAGTTCGGGCGTGAGGAGCTTGACGCCCTCCTCCGCCTGCCCGGTGTTCCTGAGCGAGCTGGAGAGCTGGATCTTGGCCCGGCGCCCCTTGTAGCCGCTGACCTCGCCGAGCCCGAGCGCCAGCGCCTCCCGGTACAGCGGCACCGCCCGGTCCGAGTGGCCGGTCGAGTCCCAGGCGCAGGCCCGCTCGAACGGGCCCAGCGGGCTGCCCTCGGGCAGTTCGGCCACCAGCGCGTCGATCACGGCACGGAAGTCGGCCGCGTCCTCCTCCGCGTACGTGTCGAACGCGGCCCACGCGGCCGTGACGCGGTCTTCCCAGTCCTGGTTCATCGGGCCACCTTCGCACAGGCGTGGCCGCCGCGGCACGGGATTTGAACACGGGGTCGAGGCCGGATTTGAGCGGGCGGTGCGCGCCGGCCGTATCGAACGGCGGCGGGCCCCTCGACGGGGCTCCGCGCGGCATGCTGCCCACCAGGACCGGAGGAACACATGAGGGTGACAAGGGCGCTGCTCGCCGTGACCGGCGTCGCGGCCGTACTGGCGCTGGCCGGCTGCGACTCCGGCGACGCCGCGGCCAAGGTGCCGCAGACCGCCACCGGCAGCCTGGAGAGCCTGGCCGCCGAGGCGAAGTGCCGGCCGGACATCCAGACCGACGCCGACGAGATCCGCCAGGCCATCTGCAAGAACGCCGACGGGAAGTTCGTGCTCGCCACCTTCGCCACCGACCGCGGGCAGCGCGAGTGGATCAACGACGCCAAGGACTACGGCGGTTACTACCTCGTCGGCCGCAAGTGGGTCGCGGTCGGCGACGACGGCGTCGTCAAGGCACTGCGCGGCAGGCTCGGCGGCGACGTGGAGATCGGGGCCGACCACCACCACGCGCACGGCGGCTGAGTACGGAGCCGGGTGCGGGCACGGAGAAGGCCGGTGGCGGGAGGGGGGTTCCGCCACCGGCCTGGTTCAGTGCGTCACCAGCTCACCAGCTCACCAGCTCACCAGCTCACCAGCTCACCAGCTCACCAGCTCACCAGCTCACCGATCACGGCCGAGTGGGTCACTGGCACCGCTGGCCCCGGTTGACGCAGCTGGCGATCTTGTTCGCGAGGCCGCCGGTCGTGACGCTGATGAAGTCGTCGTGGTCCGTGGCCGGTTTGTGGAGCTGCTCCGGGAAGCCGTCCACCGCGTAGGCGTTCTTCACCTGACCGTTTTCGAGGGTCGGCGGGGTGACCTGGTACACCAGGCGCATCGTCAGCTGTGGGATCGCCTTGAAACCGTTCTGGCAGTTGCCGTTCGCGTCGGCGAAGGCGACGTGCGTGCGGTGGTTGGCGCTGTCGATGTTCTGCCCGTCCCAGCAGCTCTGGAAGGCGAAGCTGCGCACCACGTTGCTGCCCTGCGGGCAGATCGGGTACTGCGTGGTGAGCTGGACCTTGTTCTCGAAGCCGGTGCAGCTCCAGTGCGCGTTGGCGTTCGCCAGGCCGTTGGTGGTGGTCTTGGCGTCACCGGTGATGATGCGCAGGAACTGCGGCATCGCCGTGACCTTGCCGGTCGGGCTGCCGACGTACTTGATCTGGGCCTGGACGGGGGTCAGGATCTTGCCGACGTTGCCTTCCTTGCCACCGCCGTCCGCGTTCTGGTCGAAGTCCTGCGAGCCGTCCTGGACGCGGACCACCGGCCAGTAGTACGACGACAGGTCGTTCTTGTTCTGGCAGCTGGTGCCGCCCTGCAGGAAGGTGTCGTTGCTGGAGAAGGCGTTGACCTTCTGGTTGCCGACGTAGTCGTGCAGGTGGTGCGCGCCGTTGGTCACGCCGGGCGCCACGATCACGTTGTCGGTGTTGTGGTTCTTGTTCGCGTTCACACCGCACTTGGTGGTGAACGTGCCGGTCGAGGCGTTGCCGCTCCTGCGCGGCTTCGCGGCCACGTTCGCCTGCGCCTTCGTGATGTCCACGAAGTCGGCCGCGTTCGGCCCGTTGCCGGCCTGACCGCCGTTGCCCTGCTGCTGGCCCCCGCCCTGCTGCTGACCGCTGCCGTCCTGCGGCGGCTGGCTGGGCTGGTTCTGCTGCTCGCCACCGTTCTGTTGCGGGTCGCCGGTCTGCTGTGGATCACCGGTCTGCTGCGGGTCGCCGCTCTGCTGCTGGCCGCCGTCGCGGGTGGACGGGTCGGCCGGGCTCGCGGTGCAGTTGGCGAGGGTGTCGAGGCTCTGCGGGGCGGTGCCGCCGACCCGGGTGATCTCCAGCCGGATGCGGTCCAGGATCACCTTCCGCCGGTCCTGCAGCGGCTGCAGGATGCTGTTCTGGACGTAGCTCGCGTCCCTGGCCTGCGCGTCGCGCGTGGTCGCCAGACTCTGGTAGGCGTCCGTGATCTGGCTGTCGAGGTTGCCGAGTTCACCGTCGACGTCGTTACGGGCCTCGCCCGGCACGTCGGTCAGCTTCTGGCCGACGTCCGGGCACGAGATCGTCGCCCACTGCGCTGCGGCGGACGTCGTCCGGTTCTGCGTCGAGTCGTTCGACTCGTGCGCGGAGGCATAGAAGTTCGCCCAGATCAGCCCGCCCCCACCGAGCGCTAGAGCCGCCGATGCGGCGATCGCCTTGGTGGCCAGCGGCATACGGCGTTTTCGTGTGTTGCGTACCATCACTTCTCCTTCGAGGGGACCACCGGCCCCAGCCGGTGGGGAATCGAAGACCCCTCATCTTTTGGGGGTGGCTGGCCCGGCGCGGCCGGGGTTGTCACCTCAACAGCGCCGGGCTGGTCCTCTGCGACGTGGCCTGGCCGGCGATGCGGGAAGCCCGCGCGTATACGCGTGGGTGGAGTCACGGAACTCCTCTGACTTCTTGCGGGCAACCGGGGCGCCCGACAGGAGTGAAGCGGCTCCCATGGATACGGGCGGGACCCAGGACGTGTTCAGTCGCCTCGTGAATTCAGCAGAGGTTTGAGCGTCCTTCTGGGCTCAACTTCCCTTTGAGCAGCGTGAGTTGTCAGGACGTGGCGCCGGATTCACCCTCGGCCACCGTCCCCGCCACCGCCGAGGGCGGAGCGGGGAGCAAGTGGCGAGGGTCTCAACGCCCCGTCGGGGGCGTGTACTTGTAGCCGACGCGCCGGACCGTCTGGATCGTACGGCGGTGCTCGGCGCCCAGTTTGCGGCGCAGGCGGGCGATGTGGACGTCGACGGTACGGCCGTCGCCCACGTGGCCGTAGCCCCACACCGTCGTGACCAGCTGGTCACGGGTGTGCACCCGGCGCGGGTTGGCCACGAGGTGGGCGAGCAGCTCGAACTCCAGGTAGGTCAGGTCGAGTTCACGCCCGTCCACCCGGGCGGTGCGCTGTACGGGGTCGATGCGGACGAGCGGGTCGCTCGTCCCGGGCGCCGGGGCCCGGTCGTCGGCCTCCGGCCGGCCCGGCACCGTGACCGGCCGGAACGGCGGCTGCTGGTCGGCCGGGACCAGCACCAGATAGCCGATCATCGGGGGCCGGCCCGGCAGCGCGGGCACGGTGTGCTCCGGAGCCGGGAGCCAGGTGGCGCCGGGCGGCAGGAGGTCCGCCAGCTCGACCACCTCGTCCCGGTCGACGGCACGCAGCCGGTGCCGGGTGCCGTTCGCGGACAGGGCGTCGGAGGTGAGGGGGAAGGGGTGCGTGGTCGCCATGAGAGGTCAGCTCTTTCGCGCGAGAAGGGCGTGTCGCCGGGCAGACGGCGGCCGCGAGGCGTGGTCGGGCGCGCCGAGGGAGGTACGTCGCTTCGCGCGGGCCGGAGGCCGGGGTGTACGGCTTCAGAGGGCCTGCGCGTTCGCCGCGCGGCAACACACCCGGTCGAAGTCGTGGTGCTGACGGGAAGGCCAGAAGGGCTCGAGGTCATGGCGACCCGTGGCGATGCACTTCCGGTAGCTGGCCATACGCCCATTGAAGCAGACGGAGCGCGGCGGGAGGAGCCTCCTTCCACAGCTCGGACAGCTGCGGGAGCGGGCAGCGCGAAGGGGGCGCCCACCGTAATGGTGGACGCCCCCTCGTCGCTGCCGATGCCGCGCGCGTGCGGGAAAGAGCGAAGGGGTCACCGGCTTCCCCTCCGTAGAAGCCGGTGACCTGTCCGAAGCGCTCGGAGTCCGAGCGTTACCCCACCTTCTCGATCAGGGCGCGGCGGATCAGGAACTTGCCGGGCTCCCGGACCTGTTCGAAGGCGGCGTTGTTGAGCAGGGCGCAACTCCCGGACACGGAGGTCACCTTCACGGTCGTGGACTTGTTGTTGTCCAGGTTGGTGACCTTCAGCGTCGTACCGGCCGGGAACTGGTTACTGGAGGCCGCCGGGGCACCGCCCTCGCCGGAGAGCGTGACGGTCGAGCCCTTGCACACCTGCTGACCGGAGGCCGCGGCAGCGCCATCACCGGCGCTTCCCGCGTCCCCGGCGGGTGGGCTCTGCGCGGGCGGCGCGGACTGCTGACCGGCCTGCTGCCCCGTCTGCTGACCTGCCTGTTGGTCGCCGGCCTGGCCGCCGGGCTGGTTGTCCTGCTGGCCGCTCTGCCCGGGCTGCGCGGCCTGGGAGCCCTGAGCCGACTCCCCCACCACGCATCCGGACGCCTTCTGCTGGACCTTGATCTGCTCGATGACCGCCTGGCGGTTGGCGATCCGGGCCTTGGACTGCGCGTCCGGACTGGCCTGTTGGCCCTGGATGAACTTCTCGTTGTTGCCGAGGGCGGTGGCCAGCCCCTGGCAGACGGACGAGTCCGCGGCGGAGGACAGGGTGTGGGGGCTCTGCGCGGCGTTCGACGTGGCCGCCATCGCGAAGGCCCCGCCGCCCGCCACCGCCGCGGCACTGACCAGCAGCGCGACCTTCTTCTTCGTACTGAGAGTTCGCCTGCGCGACATGCGCACCTCCTGAAGAGGTAGGGGAGCGTACGTCGCTAAGTACGAGATCCCGATCGACGTTACTCAGCGGTTTGCACGAGTCGCTGAAGTAACGTGCGTCACAGGGGGGTTGGGTCGGACCGCCTCAGCCGCGGGACAGGGCGTCCCGTACGGCCTCCTCCGTGCGACCGACGACCGCCGTGCCGTCCTCCGCCGTGATGAT
Source organism: Streptomyces sp. NPDC046805 (assembly GCF_040645355.1). Classification (NCBI taxonomy): domain Bacteria; kingdom Bacillati; phylum Actinomycetota; class Actinomycetes; order Kitasatosporales; family Streptomycetaceae; genus Streptomyces; species Streptomyces sp. NPDC046805. Next base: position 105,689 of record NZ_JBEYYC010000024.1, read on the forward strand.
CGGCCGCTGGATGAGCTTGGGGTGCTCGGCGAGCGCCGAGATCCACCGCCCACGCGAGGCCTCGTCCCGCGGCCACTCCTTGAGCCCGAGCTCCTTGGCGGCCTCCTCCTGGGTGCGCGTGATGTCCCACGGTTCGAGCCCGAGCCGGTCGAGCACGGCCCTGATCTCGTCCTCGCTCGGCACGTCCTCCAGGTAGCGGCGCACGGTGTAGTCGGCTCCCTCGGCGTCGAGCAGCGTGAGGGCGCTACGGCACTTGGAGCAGGCGGGGTTGATCCAGATTTCCATGCGGGCAACGGTACGCGCCCGGCGGTCGCCGTACGCTCTGTTCGAATTTCGGCCGCCGCGCACGCCGTGCGGAACGGATGTGACACGAGTCCAATCCCCGTGCCCACCTGGACATTTGAGGTGGCGCACGGACTCCCTGATTGTCAGTGCCCGGCGGTAAACTGGAAGCAGTGTTCGAGGGAGTCGCCGGGGACGTCGGAGTCTTCGGCGGGTGCCCTGATCGCGACAGGAGGATGCCTGTGCCCGCTGCCGCACTGAAGCCGAAGCCGTTGCCCACCCAGTCCACCGCCAAGCGCCCCGTCCAGCTCGACCTTCCGTACGCGCCCGTGATGAAGCGTGCGCTGCCGGCCGGGCGTCCGCGCGCGTGGTACGTCACGCACAACCGCCGCCTCAAGGCGATGCGCCTCGCCATCGCCCTGCTCGACTCGGGCGTGCACGTCCCGAACCAGGCTTCCAACGAGACGATACGCAGCACGGCGGAGCTGATCGGCGTCCATCCGCCGTCGGACACGACGTGCCACATGGTGCGGGCGTTCATGCGTTACTCACGCTGAGCCGCTCACGGTGAGTCGTGGCGCCGGGTGCCCTGTGTTGGAGGGGCACCCGGCGTCGTACGTGCACCTCTACGTGCGGTCGGCCAGCAGGCCGGCTGCGAAGCCGAAGAAGGCCACGCCGGTGATCCGGTCGAGTCGACGGCGGAACGCCGGGCGTTGGATCCGCTCGCCCAACGCCGAGGCGGCGCCGGACAACAGCCAGTACCAGGCGGCCAGTTCAGCCAGGTCTACGGCCGTGAAGAGCAGCGTCGTACTGAACACCGGTGCGCCGTGCGGGACGAACTGCGGGATCAGGCTCATGTAGAAGACGCCCGCCTTGGGGTTGAGAAGGTTCGTTCCCACACCGGCGCGGAAGGCGGCGAACCGGCCGGGCGGGATGGTGGCGGTCCGTTGTCGGCGTCGGTCGGTCGGTTCGGGTTCGGCCGACTTTCCGGAATGCCGGAGGGCCGTGATCCCCAGACGGACGAGATAGGCGGCGCCGCACACGCGGAGCGTGTCGTACGCCAGGTGGGACGCGGTCAGCAGGGCCGTCAGGCCGACCGCCGTCGCGATGCCCCAGCCCGTGCAGCCGATGAGGATGCCCAGGGCGGCGGCCAGCCCGCCGTGTCTGCCCTGGGTCATGGACGTACGGACAACCAGCAGCGTGTCGGGGCCGGGCGCCATGTTGATGAGCAGGGCGACGCCGGCGAAGGTCAGAGCGGCGGTGAGAACGGGGTTCGTTCGGGGCCTCCAAGGGGATGGGCTACTGCTCCCGCCGCTGCGCGGCGGACGAGGTGGCGGTCAGGACGACAACTCCCGCTCCAGCGGCGTCCGGAAGCGTGGCGTCACCTTCGTCGTCCCCACCCAGCCTCGCAGGCGTTCCGCCTCCGCCGCGATCGCCGCCTCCGTCTCGTGGCCCACGCCCTCCCGGTCCAGGATCCGCCAGACGATCTCGCCGTTCGCCCGCTGAGCCCACCCCCCGATCACCCGCCCGTTCCACCACACCGTCGGCCCCACATTGCCGCTGCGGTCGAAGAGCAGGGGGCGCAGCTCCGGCGCGAGGTACCAGTCCCGGTGCTGCCAGGCCATCGCCGTCGGGTCCAGCGAGGGAAGCAGCGCCGCCCAGGGAGCCGACGGTCCCGGCGCCGGATCGACGTCGCCCTTCACGACGTACCCCGTCCCGCCCTCGTCCAGGGACACCGCCTCCGCCCCGATCGCAGCCAGCGCCCGGCGGACCTCCGTCACCCGCCACCCCGTCCACCACTTGAGGTCGGCCTCCGTGGCCGGGCCGCAGGCCGTCAGCCAGCGGCACAGCAGCTCGACCTGGGCCTGGGCGGTGTCCAGCTCGGGATACTCGGGTGCCGGCGCCCAGCGGAACTGGCTCGACGTCCATGTGCCCAGCGGGCGGGCGCGGACCACCTTGCCTTCCACGCCCAGCACGCGCAGCAGACGCGTCGAGACCGTGTGCACGCCCTCGTAGCTCTTCCCGGCCGCGTACACGAACTGCTCCCGCAGCCGGGGCTCTTCGTCCGCCAGTTCCGCGGCCGTCGCCTGACCGCGCCGTGCCAGCGCGGTCAGCGTGGACTCCTCGACCTCCGTCAGCCACGCCGCGTCGGGAGCGCCGCTCTTCGCCATGTCCTTGAGCAGGGAGGCCCGTTCGCGCGCGGCCACCGCGAGGGACGTCGACGCATGGACCACGGCCGTCAGGTCGTCGGGCAGCACGAACACCGTGTGCCGCATGCCGTGCATCCGCAGCAGCGTGCGGTCCTCGTACAGCGCCCGCTCGGTGTCCGGCACGGTCTTCACCGGCTCTGCCAGCCGCGCGCCCACCGCCAGGTACACCGTCGCCGGGTCCGTGCCATGCAGCGCCACCAGCGAGGCGGCGACCTCCTCGGGGCTCGCCGCCCGTGCCGTACCGGTCAGCCGGTGGCGCACGGCCAGCCGGGCCCGCCGTTCCGCCTCGTCGATGTGCCGCCGTCGTCCGCCGCTCATACCGACCTCCACCCCTCGAGAGCTACTGGTTTACTACTCCGCATGGAGAAGTGCGACACGGGTGACCCGCTGGTCGAGACGTACGGCAACGGAGAGTTCCGATGATGCAGCCAGAGTTGACGCCGCTCGCGACGGCGCCGCAACTCCCTCGTCCCGGCGTCCTGGGCCGGGCGCTCGGTGGGCTGTTCTTCGTCCTCGCCCTGGTGGTCTTCGGGTTCGGCCTCTACAACGCGGCACACGCGGCCGGTGTCGCCGGGACGTCCGGCACCCTGACCGTGGAGCGCTGCTGGGTCAAGCACGGCAGCCGCGGCTCCAGTGACACCACGGAGTGCGGAGGTACCTTCCGCTCCGACGACGGCAAGGTCAAGGACGATCAGGCGAGTGTCCGGGCGGACCTGAAGCCGGGCAACAAGGTCTCCGTGCAGCAGGCCGGTGACTGGTACGTGCAGACGGGCTTCGGCGAGACCACCAAGTGGCTCGCGGCGTTCTTCCTCGGATGGCTGGTCGTGGCGTTCGGCACGGCATTCGCCGCCACGGGGATGTTTCCGCGCAGCGGCATGCACGTCGCTCTGATCACCAGGTCGATATCGGGGACTCCGGCGGGCAGGCTCCGGAAGTGGTTCGTGTGGGGAGGCCTCGCGGGCGCGGGTGTCTGCCTGCTGCTGACCTTGGCGGCCTGGCTCGCGAGCTGACGGCGGCGGCCCCATCGCTGCGATCGGGCCGACCGGTCAGACCGCGGGGTTGTCGTAGCTCTTTCCGGGCTCCGGGAAGCTCTTCAGGGCGATGCCGAGCCTGCCGACCACCAGTCCGCCCGCGGTCGTCGCCACGTCCACGGCCTGCTGCGCGGCGCTGTAGGCCTCGGTGATACGACCCCACGTCTTGATCATCTCGGCGATTTCGAGGGCGGCGGCCGCATAGCCCATCACGGCGCCGACCCCTGTCTCGGCCAGGAGGGTGCCGGCGGCGAGCTCGGCCTCCGCGATGATCGCTTCGTCCGCGAGTTGTTCGAGCAGCCCCTTGACGAGGTCCGCGCCCCTGGCGACCGCCAGACCGACGTCCTTGTAGTAGCCCTGGAGCTCCTTCAGGTCGGCGTCCAGGGAACCGATCTTCTTCGCCAGCTCGTCGAAGTACACATAGGCGGCGTCGGCCGCATTGCCGTCCCAGGTCGCATCCAACTCCCTGTTGCCGGACTGCAGGTTGGCGGCGATGTCCTTGGTGAGCGCCCCGGTGTTGGCCCACATCTCGCCGCACTTGACATACGACTCCCAGTCACCGGTGAACCAGGAGATCGCCTCTTCCAGGGGGTTGAAGCCGAAGACGAACTCGATCGTTCCCAGGACCCATTCACTGGGGCTGAGAAAGTCGCTCACCGTACTGACGCTGTCGCCGATGATGCCCTTGGAGAACTCGTCGGGCGTCTGGGGAGCCTTGAGGTTGTGCACGGGCTCGACGCGGTCCGTAAAACTCATGAGAGCGGTCCTTGCGGTGGGCTAGCGCTTGCTCGGGGGATAGGTGGCGTCGAGCTTGGAAGCTTGCTGCTGGTCGGTCGTCCGGTAGTACTCGGCGGACTTCGCGAGTTCCTCCGCGCTGGCGGACAGCAGTGTCCGCACGCGGGACACCACGTTCTTCACCTCGTCCATCGCCTGCGTGTGCATGCCGGTGGCCCAGAGGATCAGCCCCTGGTCGGTGAAGACACCCAAGTCACCGTATTTGTTGATGTATTCCTGCGCCTGATGCATGTCCTCGGCCGCACGACCCACTTGCCGGCCGTAGCCCTGCAGATCGTCTGGATGGACCTTGAACGACATGTCGACGCCCCCGTTTTCGTCCGTACGTTCCACGACCGTCGGCTACTGTATCGCTCCTCGGGACCGTTGCGAGGAGCAGTGCGGATGGATGAACAAGAGGTCGGGGATGAGGAGTTCCTCGACATCGCCAAGACTCCTGCCAAGGCCAGGGCGTTGCGCAAGTCCCTGCAGCGGCTGGCCGGCAGTGAGGACGAGACGCTGCGGGAGATGGCCCGCGACGTCCTCGCGGGACGGGTGGGGCTTCGCCAGGCGATGCGGACGGGTGCCTACCGCGAGGCGCTGCACGAGCGGGCCAGCGTCGGCATGCGCGCGTACGAGGGGATGAGCGCGGCGGAGCGCCGTGCCGCCGAAGTCGAGGGCGAGCGGCAACTGGACGCCTACCAGGAAGAGATCGACCGGGAGAAGGCCGAGCGGCAGCAGGCCGCCGGAAGGAGCGGCCCGGCCCGGCACGAGGGCCGCGACTGGCGGCTGTGAGCGGCGCCTAGACCTGCGTCGCCTGCCGGTCCTGTCGGCCGTGCCAGGTCTGCCCGTCCTCCCCTTCCTTGTCGTCGAGGCCGGTCAGCAGCGCGTCCGCGAGCTCCCCGCGATCCCTCTCGTGATCACGCAGCCACATGCCCAACGCATGGGTGGCGTCCGGGAGTTCGAGGCGGGTGAAGCGGGCGCGAGCCGACAGCGCCGCCTGCACCGACTCGGTCACCGCCGCAGGGATCACCGCGTCCGTGCCCGGCACCACGAGCACCGCCCGGCCCTCGTACGCCCGCAGCGCATCGAGGGCGGGGGAACGGCGCCAGCGGTCCGGGGTCCGGATGATGGCGCTGAACCGCCCGTTCCGCTCCCCGAACGGCACGTCCCACGCCTCCGGCGCATAGACCGCGGGCGCGCACAGGCCCAGGGACGCCACCCGTGCCCCGTAGTGCGCGGCCAGGTCGGCCACCGTCTGCCCGCTCATGCTGAAGCCGACCAGGACCAGCGGCTCGGACGCGGGCACCTGGGCGTCGATCACCGCCACCGCCTGCTCGAAGCGCCGTCGCAGGCTCAACTCCCGTAGTGTGCCCGTACTTTCTCCGTGGCCGGAGAAGTCGAAGGCGAGGCCGCGGCACCCGCGGGCGACGAACTCCCCGAGCAGCGGCAGCAGTCGCTCCTTGCTGCTGGTGCCCGCGCCGTGCAGCAGGACGACGGCGGGACGTCCGGGAGCACCGCCGTGTGCGATGCCGTGCACACCGTCGAGTCGCTCGCCGTCGTGGTCGTACGTGAAGCGCGTGGCCGGGGTGGTGTCCGTGAACCGCGCGGGCGGGGAGGGGAGTTCGCTCATGCCCCCATTCATTCACGCCGGCCGGGCCGGGGTGCCGGAAAACCGGATGCACGCCGCGTGACCGTCTCCCTACCCTGGACATGCGTAACGGAGGCGCACACCACCGCTTGTCGCGGGAGCGGCACCACCTCGCGGACCCGCGGCTAGTCTCTACGCACCGACGGACGGCCACCGTCCCCCGCCCGCCCGTCGGGCACGCGACACCGTCGTAGATCCACGTGTCGTAGATCCACGCCACACCCACGCCCACGGAGGCCCGAGATGGGCACCATCGTCCTTTCCGGGACCGTCGTCCTGGTGATCCTCGGATTCGGAAACCACGGCTGGTGGCTCGCCGCCATCGGTCTGCTGTTCCTGTACCTGCAGTACGGGCGCGGCTCGTCCTCGGCGTCCTCGTCGGGCGGCGGGCCCGCGGCCGGCGGCGGAGGCGGCACGCCCCACACCTACCGGGCGTACCGCGAGCGCCGTGACCGCCAGGCCCAGTGGGAGCGCCGCTACCGGCGTGAGCGCCCACTGGAGTCCCGGCGCCAGGAGCGCGAGAAGAGCAAGTGAGGCGCGGGTGCCTCCGGTCACAGACCGGGGGCACCCCACACCGGGAACCAGCGGCTCAGGTCCGGCTCGATCCGCAGGTCGTCCGCGAGCACCGACTTCACCTGCAACTCCAGCGCGCTGTCGCGCCGTTCCGCCGCGCCGGGCAGCGGTGCGAAGGGGTAGAAGGTGCCCCGCTTGTAGAGGTAGACCAGGGCGAGGCGCCGCCCGCCGTCGGCCGTCGCGGTGTCCGCGGCCGTGTTCTCGAAACCGGCCAGTGAGCACAGCAGCTGCGGGCCGAAGCCGTCGGCCTCCAGGGCGCTGTTCACCGCGTGCAGGTCGGTGACCAGCTGCGGCAGCTCGTCCGGGGTGCGCAGCGACACCAGCCAGGAGTAGCCGTACTCGTCCCGGTGGAGGGCCACCGGTGGGCCTCGCCGGCCGGCGTCCGCGTCGAGCAGGGCCTGGACCTCCCGGTGCGTCTGCTCGAAGGCCGCGCCCTCGACCGTGGCGAAGCACACCGCACCCGACCCGGTCGGCGTGAAGCCGGTCGCCGCCTGGAGCGTCACGGCCGCCGACGGCAGCGCGAACAGCCGGTCGAGGTCGGGCGCGACGGGCTTCGTACGGCCCAGGAGGATGTCCAGCAACCCCATGCTCAGCCCGTTCTCCCCGGCATCGCCGCCTCACCCAGCTCGGCCGAGATCCGGCCCAGCTGCTCCAGCCGCTGCTCCAGGCTGGGGTGGGTCGAGAAGAGGCGGGAGATGCCGGGCGTGGCACCGAGGGCGGGCGTGAAGAAGAAGGCGTTGAAGGCCTGGGCCGTGCGCAGGTCCTTCGTCGGGATCCGGGCTATCTCCCCGGAGACCTTGGTGAGCGCGGAGGCGAGCGCCGAGGGACGCCCGGTGAGGTAGGCCGCGGAGCGGTCCGCGGCCAGCTCCCGGTACCGCGACAGCGCCCGGATCAGCAGGAAGCTGATCGCGTAGACGGCCGCCGAGACGCCCATCACGCCGGCGAAGACGATGAGGGTGTTCTGGTCCTTGCGCCCGCGGAAGAGCTGCGAGTAGAAGGCGAACCGCACCATCAGGCCCGCGAGCACACCGAGGAAGGACGCGACCGTGATCACGGCGACGTCCTTGTGCGCCACGTGCGACAGCTCGTGCGCGAGGACGCCCTCCAGCTCCCCGGGTTCCAGCCGCCGCAGCAGTCCGGTGGTCACGCAGAGCACGGCGTGGTCGGGATTGCGGCCGGTCGCGAACGCGTTCGGCATATCCATGCCCGATACGGCGACCACTGGTTTCGGCATGTCCGCCTGGGCGCACAGCCGGTCGACCACCCCGTGCAGCTCGGGATACTCCTCGCGCTCCACGACCCGGCCGTGCATCGCGTACAGCGCGACCCGGTCGGAGAACCAGTACTGCGCCAGGAGCAGCCCCGCCGCGACCACGACGACCAGCACCCAGGACTTCAGCAGCACGATCAGCGCGGCGACGAACGCCACGTAGAGCAACCCGAGCAGGAACAGCGTGACCCCCATGCGCGCGGTCAGCCGCCGATCGCTCCGGAAGCGACTCTGCATCTGTATCACCCCGCAGTCGGGCATCGCGGTGGGCCTTCGCCCCGCAGTCGGGCACGCACCTGACACTCAGGTACGTGTCCCGATGTCCAGTGTGCACCCGCCCCGGTATCAGCAGAAGGTGCGGGTATCAGTAGAAGGCACGGGTCTGGACGTAGCCGAGCAGCAGGATCACGGCGGCCACGCTGCCGAGGACCACGGCCGTCGATATCCAGGAGGACCGGCGCGCCGCCACCGGCTGCGGATCGGCGCGGAAGGGGACCGGCTCCGGCGGGTTCTCCTTCCAGCGGGCGGCGAGCATACGGGCCCGGGCGGAGGGCTCCTTGTGGTCGGCGGAGCTCGCCCACCTGTGGTTGAACTCGCTTTGCCAGTCGCCCTGTTGGGACATGCACGGTCACCTTTCGTGTCCAGCCGTCGAGGAGGATGATCATCCCCGGTGTATAGGACTCCGTGAGGCGCGGAAGGTTGCACCGCGCGGTCCTCGATCCGCTCCGGATGCCGGGTGGTCGACGGGCGGCTAGCCTTTTGGGGTGAAGGGCCGCGACAGCGAGGCACGCCCGCAGCCAGCGGGACCAGAGGTGCCTCTCGTACTCAGGCGGCAACCCACGACCGCGCCGTACTTTTCCTTTGCGGCCGCGGCCATCCACCCCGTGCCCCAGGAGCCACACGTGGCTTTCGGGAGCCCGCACGGCGGTGGAAGGCGAGGTGTAAGGAAGGTGTGTCCATGAAAGCACGACGGGCTAGGCGTCTCTTCGCGGTGTCCGCTGTCGGAGTTCTGATGGCCTCCGGAGCCGCGATCGGCGCCGCGGGTACGGCTTCGGCCGCCCCGCAGAGTGTTCCCAGCAACCACAACCACTTCTGTGGCCGTGGCGGCTTCAACGGCTGCTACAGCGGCTTCTACGGCTTCAACAGCGGCTTCAACAACGGCTTCAACAACGGCTTCGGTAACGGCTTCTACAGCAACGGCTTCGGCAGCAGCGTCGTCGTGATCGTCGTGCCATGAGAGCACGGGGGCGCGTAGCGATCCCGCCGTAGCGGACGGCCGAGGGCCGCCACCCGGAGTATTCAACTCCTGGGTGGCGGCCCTCGGCCTTGCGAGCTACACGCTTACACGTCGTAGTACAGCTCGAACTCGTGCGGGTGCGGACGCAGCTGCAGCGGCGCGATCTCGTTCGTGCGCTTGTAGTCGATCCACGTCTCGATCAGGTCCGGCGTGAAGACGTCGCCCTGGAGGAGGAACTCGTGGTCGGCCTCCAGCCGGTCGAGGACGGCCGGGAGCGAGGTCGGGACCTGGGCCACGTTGGCGTGCTCCTCGGGAGCCAGCTCGTAGAGGTCCTTGTCGATCGGCTCGGCCGGCTCGATCTTGTTCTTGATGCCGTCAAGGCCCGCGAGGAGCAGGGCCGAGAAGGCCAGGTACGGGTTGCCGGAGGAGTCGGGCGCGCGGAACTCGACGCGCTTGGCCTTCGGGTTGGAGCCCGTGATCGGGATACGCATCGCGGCGGAGCGGTTGCGCTGCGAGTACACCAGGTTGATCGGCGCCTCGAAGCCCGGCACCAGACGGTGGTAGGAGTTCACCGTCGGGTTGGTGAAGGCCAGCAGCGACGGGGCGTGCTTGAGGATGCCGCCGATGTAGTAGCGGGCCATGTCCGACAGGCCGGCGTAGCCCTGCTCGTCGTAGAAGAGCGGCTCGCCGCCCGCCCACAGCGACTGGTGGACGTGCATGCCCGAGCCGTTGTCGCCGAAGATCGGCTTCGGCATGAAGGTGGCCGTCTTGCCGTTGCGCCAGGCGACGTTCTTCACGATGTACTTGAAGAGCTGGAGGTCGTCGGCGGCCGCGAGCAGCGTGTTGAACTTGTAGTTGATCTCGGCCTGGCCGGCGGTGCCGACCTCGTGGTGCTGGCGCTCGACCTTGAGGCCGTTCTGCTCCAGCTCCAGGGAGATCTCGGCGCGCAGGTCGGCGAAGTGGTCGACCGGCGGGACCGGGAAGTAGCCGCCCTTGTAGCGGACCTTGTAACCGCGGTTGTCCTCCAGGGCACCGGTGTTCCAGGCGCCGGCCTCGGAGTCGATGTGGTAGAAGGCCTCGTTCTCGGCGGTCTTGAAGCGCACGCTGTCGAAGACGTAGAACTCGGCCTCGGGGCCGAAGAACGCGGTGTCCGCGATGCCCGTGGAGGCGAGGTAGGCCTCGGCCTTCTTCGCCACGTTGCGCGGGTCACGGGAGTACTGCTCGCCCGTGATCGGGTCGTGGATGAAGAAGTTGATGTTCAGCGTCTTGTCACGGCGGAAGGGGTCGACCCGGGCGGTCGACAGGTCCGCGCGCAGCGCCATGTCGGACTCGTGGATCGCCTGGAAACCACGGATCGACGATCCGTCGAAGGCGAGCTCCTCGTCCGGGTCGAACGCATCGACGGGCACCGTGAAGTGCTGCATGACGCCCGGCAGGTCGCAGAACCTGACGTCGACGAACTTGACGTCCTCGTCCGCGATGAACTTCTTGGCCTCGTCGGCGTTCTGGAACATCCAGCTCCTCCTACTCCCGACCGTCCGTGCCGGGGTGGTAGATCGTTCGTGCGGCCAGTCCAGTGGCACACGCTGGCACCGACCCTAAGGACGGGTGATTTCTCGGGCGTGACCCATTTGTTTCGCTGAAGTTAACCGACCCCGCTTCAACGGTAGACCCGACACCCCCCGGCGTCTCCCCGTCATTCCGGGGCGCAGTACCGTGGACCGGTGGACAACAGGCAAGCAATGGGAGCGTGGCTCTCCGGGCCGCGCGCGGCCATGGAGGACGTCGGCGCCGACTTCGGATACCGGGGCGAGCAGCTCGGCCTCCCGGAGGAGGGACCCGGCTCGATCGCCCGCCCGGGACGACGGCTCGGGGCACTGGCCGTCGACTGGGGCCTGTGCCTCCTGATCGCATACGGACTGATCGCGGACAGCTACAACGAGGCGGCCCGGGTCTGGGCACCGCTCATCCTCTTCGTCCTGCTGGTCCTCACCCTCGGCTCGGTCGGCTCCACCCCGGGCAAGCGGCTCTTCGGGCTGCGCGTGGTCGCCCTGGACACCGGCCGGGTCAACCCGATGCGCGCCCTGCTGCGCACGGTCCTGCTGTTCCTCGCCGTCCCGGCCCTGATCTGGGACCGCGACGGACGCGGACTGCACGATCGGCTGGCGCGCACGGTGCAGGTCCGCATCTAGCTCTACGTCGACATGTGGCTCGTACGTCGACATGTGGCTCGTACGTCGAAGGGGGCGCCCGGTGTGATCCGGGCGCCCCCTTCGACGTGGAGCGACGTACAGCGGCCTGCAGATGGTGTTATCGCGTCGGCGGACTAGCGCGCCTTCGGTCCGCCCTTCGGCATCCGAGCGCCCTTCGGCATCGGGCCCTTGGGCAGCGGCATGTTGCTCATCAGGTCGCCCATGGCGCGCAGCCGGTCGGTGGTCGTGGTGACCTGCGGGCCGGTCATGACGCGCGGGAACTTCATCAGGGTCGTGCGCAGCTTCTTCAGCTCGACCTGGCCCTCGCCCGTGCCGACGATCACGTCGTGCACCGGGACGTCCGCGACGATGCGGGCCATCTTCTTCTTCTCGGCGGCCAGCAGCGACTTCACCCGGTTCGGGTTGCCCTCGGCGACCAGGACGATGCCGGCCTTGCCGACCGCCCGGTGCACCACGTCCTGGCTGCGGTTCATCGCCACCGCCGGCGTCGTCGTCCAGCCCCGGCCGATGTTGTCCAGGACGGCCGCGGCGGCGCCCGGCTGCCCCTCCATCTGCCCGAAGGCGGCCCGCTCGGCCCGGCGGCCGAACACGATCGCCATCGCGAGCAGGGCGAGCAGCAGCCCCAGGATGCCCAGATAGATCGGGTGACCGAGCACGAAGCCGATCGCGAGGAGGACACCGAAGGTGATGATGCCGACAGCCGCGAGCACAAGACCGATCTTGGGGTCGGCCTTGCTGGTCATCTTGTAGGTCAGAGCGATCTGCTTCAGTCGCCCGGTGTTCGCAGCGTTCGCCGCGGTTTCCTTCCTCGCCATGCCACGAGTCTACGTGGCCCCCGGAGCGCCTTCGAAGGGAGTGCCCGCAGAGCGGTGGCCCGCGGTCCCGCAGGGCGATGACCGGGCAGCGGGGCGTCAGGAACGGGGGGAGGCGGCCTGCTCCAGGACGCGCTCGGCCTCGACCCGGTCTTTGGCCCGGCGGCGGTCCTCCAGGACCGAGGTCCAGGCGTTTCGGCGGGCGGTGCGCTGACCGCCGCTCATCAGCAGCGACTCGACGGCGCGGAGCGCGTCGGTGAAGGACGGGATGGCGGTGGCGCGGACGGGCGCGGCCTGCATGGTGGAGGTCCCCCCTCGGAGCGGCTTCGGGTCGGGGTGTACGAGGCGTGATTCCAGGGTCACTGATTGGTGTTACCAGGGCGTGACTGGCCGGTCAAACACCGGTGAAGCCGCTACGGGGGGTCCGAAACGGTGACGCGGCCCTGACGTACGCCCCCAACTGCGAGGACGGTCAGGACCGCGTCGTATCGGCCACTACCGATGGGTAGCTCTCTGTGCTCGAATTCACACGCGCCCCAAGTCGGCTTGCGGCGCAAGGAGGGTGACGGTGTGTCAGACGGCCTGGGCGGCGATGTACGTGCCGCGCTTCTCGATGGCCATCTGGTACAGGCGCCCGGCACGGTAGGAGGACCGTACCAGCGGGCCCGACATCACGCCCGAGAAGCCGATCTCCTCGGCTTCCTCCTTCAGTTCCACGAACTCGTGCGGCTTGACCCAGCGCTCCACGGGGTGGTGGCGCACGCTCGGGCGCAGGTACTGCGTGATGGTGACCAGCTCGCAGCCGGCGTCGTGCAGCTGCTGGAGCGCCTCGCTGATCTCCTCGCGCGTCTCGCCCATGCCGAGGATCAGGTTCGACTTGGTGACCAGGCCGAAGTCGCGGGCCTCGGTGATGACCTTCAGCGAGCGCTCGTAGCGGAAGCCGGGGCGGATCCGCTTGAAGATCCTCGGCACCGTCTCGACGTTGTGCGCGAAGACCTCGGGGCGCGACTCGAAGACCTCGGCCAGCTGCTCGGGCACGGCGTTGAAGTCGGGCGCCAGCAGTTCGACCTTCGTACGGCCGGCCGTGCGGTCCGCCGTCTGCCGGTGGATCTGGCGGACCGTCTCCGCGTACAGCCAGGCGCCGCCGTCCTCCAGGTCGTCGCGGGCGACGCCGGTGATGGTGGCGTAGTTCAGGTCCATGGTGACCACGGACTCGCCCACGCGGCGCGGCTCGTCGCGGTCGAGGGCCTCGGGCTTGCCGGTGTCGATCTGGCAGAAGTCGCAGCGCCGGGTGCACTGGTCGCCGCCGATGAGGAAGGTCGCCTCGCGGTCCTCCCAGCACTCGTAGATGTTCGGACAGCCGGCTTCCTGGCAGACCGTGTGCAGGCCCTCGCCCTTCACGAGGTTCTGCATCTTCGTGTACTCGGGACCCATCTTCGCCCGGGTCTTGATCCACTCGGGCTTGCGCTCGATGGGGGTCTGGCTGTTGCGGACCTCCAGGCGCAGCATCTTGCGTCCGTCGGGTGCGACTGCGGACACGACCGGCTCCCTGCTGATTGCTTGAGTAATCTTCGATTCTTCGGCGTACACCAGCGTACGCCCGTGCTTGTCGGGCCTTTCCGGGAGGACAACCTCCGGGCCCCGGGGTCGATTCCCGCTGTCAGGCGGTTGTCTTCTCGATCACACGGGGCTTGAGATCCGCGTTCTCGAGTACGTCCCTCAGGTGCCGCTCGACCACCGGCAGGACCTCGTCGATGGTGACGTCCCGCCCGAGCTCGCCGGCGAGCGAGGCGACCCCGGCGTCGCGGATCCCGCACGGGATGATCCGGTCGAACCACTTGTTGTCGGGGTTCACGTTGAACGAGAAGCCGTGCATCGTGACGCCCTTGGCGACGCGGATGCCGATCGCGGCGATCTTGCGGTCCTCGCGGCGCTGGCCGGCGTTGGAGGGTGCGTACTCGGGGCCGTTGAGGCGCGGGTCGAACTCCTCGTCGTTCAGCCGCGGGTCGAGGTCGAGGGAGAGGCCGCCGATCGACGGCCGCCGCTCGACCGGGTCGCCGAGGACCCACACGCCGCTGCGGCCCTCGACCCGGGTGGCCTCCAGGCCGAACTCCGCGCAGGTGCGGATCAGCGCGTCCTCCAGGCGCCGTACGTGCGCGACCACGTCCACCGGGCGCGGGAGCTTCTGGATCGGGTAGCCGACCAGCTGGCCGGGGCCGTGCCAGGTGATCTTGCCGCCGCGGTCCACGTCGATGACCGGCGTGCCGTCGAGCGGGCGCTCGCTGTCCTCGGTGCGGCGCCCGGCCGTGTAGACGGGCGGGTGTTCCAGGAGCAGGACGGTGTCGGGGGCCTCGTCGGCGAACCGGGCCGCGTGCACCCGGCGCTGCTCGTCCCAGGCCTCCTGGTAGTCGACGGCGTCCGCGCCGAACCCCATGCGGACGAACCGCAATCCACTCACGGCAAGCGCCTCCCTCGGCGATGGGTGTGTCAGGCGCGTAAGGCGCCCACGCCACTGTACGACTGGCCCGTGCGCGTCAGCCCCGCGGGCGATCCTCACACGATCGGATGAATGCGAGGGGAAGCGTGTGATCGCCCACTCACGCTCCGCTACATTCGCGCCGTCCATGAGGCCATAAGGGCTGCTCGCAGGCAATCCGGGCACTTAGGCAGCCCGGAAGGCAGGAGACCGCACCGCAGATGACCGAACGACCCGCGCAGCGCACGCCCAACCGCCAGCTCGCCGCGCTCATCGCAGAAGCGGGGTTCTCCAATGCGGGTCTGGCCCGCCGCGTGGACCAGCTCGGTATCGAACACGGGCTGGATCTCAGATACGACAAGACCTCGGTGACCCGCTGGCTGCGGGGCCAGCAACCCCGGGGCACCACGCCCGCGCTCATCGCCGAGGCCTTCACGCGCCGGCTCGGGCGCCGGCTCACGGCCCAGGACCTCGGTCTGGACGCCTGTGCGCCGGTGTACGCCGGGCTGGAGTTCGCCGCCACGCCCGAGGAGGCCGTCGACATCGTCAGCGGGCTGTGGCGCAAGGACTCCGGCAGCCATGCCGAGCTCCGCAAGATCGCGTTCACCCCGGCGGGCCTCGTCGTACCCAGCCGCGACTGGCTGATCGGCCGGGCCGACGACCGGGTGGCCCGCGGCGAGGCCGACCCGATGGTGCCCGCCCAGGGGCGCCCCGCAACCCCCGGGCCCACCGTCCCGCCCGAGCAGGGCGCGCCACCGGCCCGTCCGCGCGGCCACGCCGACCGCGGCCCCGGCCAGAAGGTCACCGGCGGCGACATCGCCGCGCTGCGCTCGGTCGGCGAGCTGTTCCGCTCCCTCGACGACCAGTACGGCGGCGGGCACGCCCGGCAGGCCCTGGTGCGCTATCTGGAGCACGAGTGCGAGCCGATACTGCGCGGCACCTACGGCGAGCAGACGGGCCGCCGCCTGTTCGCCGCCGCGGCCGACCTGACCCGGCTCGCGGGCTGGACGTCGTACGACATCGCCGCGCACGGGCTCGCCCAGCGCTACTTCGTGCAGGCGCTGCGGCTCGCCCAGGCGGCGGGCGACCGGGCCTACGGCTCCTACGTCCTGGTCACGATGAGCCGCCAGGCCGTCTACCTCGGGCACGGGCGGGAGGCGGTCCAGCTGGCGCGGGTGGCGCAGCAGGGGGTCGGGACGAGCGCACCGCCCGTCGTGCAGGCCCTGCTGCACTCCGCCGAGGCGCGGGCGCACGGCCTCCTGGGCGAGGTGCGGGCGTGCACCGGCGCGCTGGTCCGGGCCGAGCGCGCGCTGGAGGCGGCCCGGCCCGGGGACGACGTCCCGCACTGGGGACGCTTCTTCGACGAGGCGCAGCTCGCCGACGACCTCGGGCACTGCCACCGGGACCTGCAGCAGTTCCGCGCCGCCGCGCAGCACGCGGAGCGCTCCCTGCAACTGCGCGCCCCCTCGTACGCCCGCAGCCGCCTGTTCTGCCGCGTCGTCCTCGCCACCGCCCGCCTGGGCCTCGGCGAGCTCGACCAGGCCTGCACGCTGGCGGCCGAGGCGGCCGGGCATGCGGTGGAGATGCGCTCGGTACGGGCGATCGAGTACGTCAGGGACTTCGAGCACCGGCTGGAGCCCTACAAGGACGCGGCACCGGTGCGGGGGTACCGCGAGAAGGTGGCCGCGCTGGGGTGACGGGGCCCGGCGCCGGATGCGGGCGGCGGGCGTGCCTCCGGTTTCCCGGGCAGGGGGCCCGCCCCGCCGCCCGCTCAGGCCGCGTTCCGTGCCGACGGCACGGGGTCCGTGCGGTGCATCGAGCCCGCCGCGTCCAGGTCCGTCAGGATCGCCGACGCGGCCCGGTGGGCGGAGTGCAGGGCGCCCTGCACGGTGCTGGTGTCCCGGTGGTCGCCGCACACGTACAGGCCCGCCAGCAGCCGTACCGGACGCCTCAGGTCGTGCGGCGGGCGCATCGCGGGGACGGCCTCGGGAGTGTGGTGCACGGCGAGGGTCTCCCAGCGGCGGGTCGAGGTGCCGTACAGCCGGGACAGATGCGTGCGTACGGCGGCGTCCACGTCCTCGGGGGGAGTGCCCAGGACGGTCGACGAGACCAGCGCCCGGCCGGCGGGCGCGCGGCTCGGGTCGACCTCGCTGACGACCGCGGTGTGCGCGACGGGACCGCCGCGGTCGGAGTCGAGGAGCAGGGACGCACCGGTGGCGGGCGGCTCGTCGGTCGCGTGGTGCACCACCGTCACCGGGTGGAAGTCCGGCACCCGCAGGCCGGGCAGCAGGGCGGCCGCGGCGCGCGCGTCGGTCGCCACCAGGACCGCACGGCAGCGGATCTCGCCGTGGTCGGTGGTCACCGACGTCGTGGAGACGGAGGTGGCCCGGACGCCGGTGTGCACGGTGCCCGGCGGCAGCGCCCGGGCGAGCAGCTCGGGCAGCGCATCCGCCCCGCCCTCCGGCACGCACAGCCGCCCGCTCGCGAAGGAGCGCAGCGCCAGGTCGGCACACCGGCTGGACGTCGTCAGCTCCGGGTCGCACAGCAGGGCGGCGAGCAGCGGCCGCAGGAAGCCGTCGAGGGTACGGGCGCCCGCGCCGCGGGAGGCGAGGGCCTGCGCGGTGGACGACTCGGGGCGGGCCAGGATGCGTTCGACGGGCGTGGCGGCGATCCGGGCGAGCTCGGCGCGCAGCCGCAGCGGCACCCCGAAGCCGAGCATGGGGGAGCGCGCGGCTCCCAAGGCCTGGGCCCGCTCGCCCCCGGCCCCCGCGGAGGACGGGGCCGAGGGCCTGGGGGCGTTGGCCGCCAGGGCGCGCACTACGTGCAGTGCGCCCCTTGCGCTCCCTGCGCTCCCCAATGCGCCCGCACGGTGCCGGCGCCCGTCGCGGTGCAGCAGGACGCCGGGTGCGAAGGGGCGCAGGACGAGGTCGTCGAGGCCCGGGGCCAGGCGCAGTTCGGGGTACGACGTGGACAGCAGCTGTCCGATCCGGTCGAGCCGGAAGCCGTCGACCTTCTCGGTCGACATACGGCCGCCCACACAAGGAGCGGCCTCCAGGACCGCGGTCGCCACTCCTGCTCTGGTCAGCCGATGGGCCGCCGAGAGTCCGGCGATCCCGGCTCCCACGATGACGACGTCCGCCTGGTACGCGGGCTCAAGCACGAGGCCCCTCCTCGAGGTTGCGCGGCCGGTGGAGACGTCATGCCCCCAACAGACTCCGGGGATACCCGAGTTCGGGTCGAGGTTAGGGCCGTGATCGGTCGGCGACAGTCGCGCATGGGCAGGGCACGGTCGCACGACGGTCGCATACGGTCGGGGGAGTGCGTCAGGCCGCCCGGATCGCGTCCTCGATCCCCGGGTACTCGAACGTGAAGCCCGACTCCAACAGCCGTGTCGGAAGCACCCGTTGGCTGGACAGGACGTCGCCGGCCATCTCGCCCAGGGTGAGGCGCAGGAGGGGCTCCGGGACGCTGAGGAACGTCGGGCGGTTCAGGACCCGGCCCATCGCCGCCGTGATCTGACGGTTCGTCAGTGGGTGCGGGGCGGTCACGTTGAACGGGCCGGACAGGTCGTCCCGGTCGATGAGGTGGCGGATGGCGGCGACCTCGTCCCGCAGCGCGACGAACGACCAGTACTGATGCCCGTCGCCCAGCCGGCCGCCGAGCCCGGCCTCGAACAGCGGGAACATCTTGCCCCACGCGCCGCCCCCGCGGGCCACCACCAGCCCGGTGCGTGGGAACGCCGTGCGGATGCCCGCCTCCTGTGCGGGCGCCGCGGCCGCCTCCCACTCCACGCACACCAAGGGCAGGAAGCCCTTCCCGGGCGGTGTCCGCTCGTCGGCGGCATGCTCCCCGGTCTCGCCGTAGATGCCGATCGCGCTCCCGTTCACGAAGACGCGCGGCGGCTTGTCGAGACCGGCCAGGGCCTTCGCTAGCGTCGCCGTCCCGAGCACCCGGCTGTCCCTGATCCGCCGCTTGTACTCGTCGGTCCAGCGGCGGTCGCCCACCCCGGCGCCCGCGAGGTTGACCACGACGTCACAGCCGGCGAGCTTGTCCGTGTCCACGTACTGCCGGCCGGGGTCCCAGCGCACCTCGCCCGCATCCCGGGGCGCCCGGCGCACCAGGCGCACCACCTCGTGCCCGTCCGCGGCCAGGGACCGCACCAGAGCGCTGCCGATGAGACCGGACGCGCCGGCCACCGCGATTCGCGAACGTTCCATGCACCCCAGCATGACGGTGCGGCGACCCGGAAACCCGGTGAGGTGCTCCTGTCGGCCGACATAGGGTGACCGGCATGCCGGATCCCTCCATACGCGCCGCCCTGGCCGACGACGACGAAGACCTGGCCCTCCTCGACCGGCTCGCCTGGTCGACCCTGCACGCGGTCACGCCCGAACCCCAGCCGCCGTACCCGCCGTTCTTCAGCGAGCGGCACCGGCCGGACGACTGCCTGGTCGCCGAGCTCGACCGCCGCGTCGTCGGCTACGTCCGCCTCGGCTTTCCGACCCCGCTCGCCTCGAACGCGCACGTACGCCAGATCCAGGGCCTCGCCGTCGCCGACGAGGCCCGTGGCCGGGGCGTCGGCCGAGCGCTGATCCGTGCCGCCGTCGAGGAGGCCCGCCGCCGCGGCGCCCGGCGGATCACCCTGCGCGTCCTCGGGCACAACATCGCGGCCCGCAAGCTCTACGAGTCCGAGGGGTTCGTGGTGGAGGGGGTGATGCCGGAGGAGTTCCTGCTCGACGGCGTCTACGTGGACGACATCAGCATGGGGCGGCCCCTCTGAGCCCCGCCCCGGAGAGCCTCACTCCGTGACCAGTTCCCCGGTGTCCACCCGCTCCGTCGCGTTCTCCCCGCGCCGGGCGTCGGGGGCCACCTCGTCGGCCGTCAGGACGTAGCCGGTCTGGGTGTCGGACACGGAGCGGGCGAAGACCACGCCGTACACCCGGCCGTCGCCGGCCAGCAGCGGGCCACCGGAGTTGCCGGGGCGTATCGTCGAGCGGATCGAGTAGATCTCGCGGGTGACCATGTCGCGGCCGTAGATGTCCCGGCCCGTCGCCCGCACCCGGTTCGCCACCGTCGCCGCCCGCAGCGTCAGGCCGCCGTCCTGCGGATAGCCCGCGACGACCGCCGACTCGCCGCGCGCGGCACTGTCGTCGAAGTGCAGCACCGGAGCGCTCAGCCCGGGCACGTACAGCACGGCCACGTCCTTGCCCGGGTCGAAGAGCACCACCCGGGCCTCGTACGGCCGCCCGACACCGCCGATCCGCACGGTCGGGCGGTCGATGCCCGCCACCACGTGCGCGTTGGTCATCACATGCCCCGCCGCGTAGACGAACCCGCTGCCCTCGCGGCCCTCGGCGCCCGAGACGCCCTCGACCTTCACCGTGCTCAGCCGCGCGGACCTCGTGGCGTCCGTCGTCACGCTGTCCCCGGAGGGCGCGGGAACCGTGGCGGTCGACTCGTTCTCGAACGGGTTGAAGACCTGCGGGAACCCCGCCTCCGTCAGCGCGGACGTGGCCCGCGAGAACCACGGCGGAGTGGTGTCCGGCATCGCGGTCTGTACGGCGCCCAGCACCGCCGAGCCGCGTATCGCCGTGGTCACCGCCGGCAGCGTGGAGGCGCCCAGCACGCTCGCCGCCAGCCAGGCCACGAGCAGCACCGCGACCGAGTTGGCCGCCGCCCCGCCGACCCCGTCCAGCACCCGCAGCGGCCCCCGGTCCAGCCCGCGCCGAAGCCGCAGCGCCAGGCGCCCGGCCAGCTCGTGCCCCAGCCCCGCCGGGACCAGCACCGTCAGCACCGCGATCACCGTCGCCATCGCCGTACCGCGGACGACGAGGCCCATCACCCACGGCAGGATCCACACGCCCACGACCGCGCCGCCGACGAAGCCCGCCAGCGAGACACAGCCGGCCACCAGGCCGCGCCGGTAACCGGACCCCGCGTAAGCGAGGACCACCAGCACGAGCAGCAGGTCGAGCAGGTCCACGGAGCCGCCTTTCTCTCGGACCCCCTTCATGCGAGTTCATACGAGCGGGACGGGTCCAGTGATCAGTCACGCGCGGGACCGGAACCGGTCCGTGATGCCGGAACCGGTCACACATGCGTGTACCCCCAGAAACGTCCCGGACGGGGAGGATGGTTCCGCCGGGTGGCAGAACGCACATCGCGGGCCGGGAGTGGCTCACTCAGAGTGACACCATGTGTGCCTTTCGACGGAGATGGTCCCTTGTCCGACGGGGATGGTTCCTCGCCCGACGGGGATGGTTCCTCCCGCGCCTGCCCCGCGCCGTCCTGGTCGCGCTCGGCGGGCTGTCCGTCCTCGCCTCCGTCCTCGCGTCGGCGCTGTGGGCCCGTGGCATCGGGAACCCTGTCAGCACGGGCCGGCCCGCCCAGCACGCGGGCCCCAGCGCGGCGCCGGCGCACCGCGCGGCCAGGCCCCGCATCGTGCCGCGGTCCGCCTGGCTGGACAGCTCCACCGGGCACTCGCAGCCGCCCCCGCGCTACGACGACAAGGTCGTCGCCGTCTTCGTCCACCACACCGACTCGCCCAACGGCTACGCCTGCGCGGACACGCCGCGCATCATCCGCTACCTGTACGAGGGCCAGACCGGGGCCCGCAGCTGGGACGACATCGGCTACAACTTCCTCGTCGACCGCTGCGGCACGATCTACGAGGGCCGCGCGGGCGGCGTCGAGCGCGGCGTCACCGGCGCCCACACCCAGGGCTTCAACCACCGCACCGCGGGTATCGCCGCGATCGGCACCTTCACGGCCGGTGTCCCCGTGCCCCGCGCGATGACCGACGCGATCGCCGCGCTGGCCGCCTGGAAGCTGGGCCTGTCCGACGTCGACCCACGGGGCAGGACCCGCCTCGTCTCCAGCAACGGCCTCAGCCGCTACCAGGCCGGCACCACCGCCACCCTGCCGACCCTGGCGGGCCACAACGACGGCTACCCGACCAACTGCCCGGGCGCGGCCCTCAGCGCCCTGCTGCCGCAGATCAGGGAGCGGGCGGCCCGGTTGCAGGGCAGGATGCCGCCGGCGCCACCGCCGGCCAAGCAGAAACCGCGCAACCGGGACGAAGGCGAACCCCCTCGGCGATCAAAGGTGAACCCCACAGCCGATCAAGGATGAATTCCATCCGTCCAGAAGGTGTACAACCTTTTACCTCCCTCTCACGTCGAACTGGCGAACAACAGCGTTGCTGCCTCACGCGCTTCCTGGGGGGAAGGCTTGTCGATGATGGTCCGATGGTTGTGTGCTGTTCTGCGGGTGCGCGGGGCGACCGACCTGATCCTGGTGCTCCTGCTCGGCTTGAGCTTCACGGCGCTGCCCGTGTTCGCTCTGCTGCCGTCACTGTGGGGATTCGCCGCCGTGTCGGCGGTCAGCTACCTCGCGGACGAGGTGCTGCACCACCGGGCTCCCGCGTTCGTCCGCCGGCTGTCGGCGCTGCAGCTCGACCGCACGCTCCGCTTCGTCGTCCGGTCGGTGATGCTGCTCGCCCTGGCCGACCGGATGAAGGCACCGAACGCCGTGGTGATCGCCGGACTGGCCGTCTTCGGCGCCCACTTCGCGCTGGTGATGCTCTACTCGGCCGTCCATCACGCCATCCGCCGGCGGCGCGTGGTGCCGGTGGTCGTACGCAATCTCGACATGAGCGAGGCGGGCATCCCCGAGCAGCCGCCCAGGTATCTCCACCAGCGCTTCCTGCGCAAGCTGCTGCACCTCGACCTGCCGGCCCACGCGGGGCTGCTCGTCACGCTGGCGAGCGGGACCTGGTACCCGGCGGAGATCGGCTACGCGCTGACGACCGGGCTCGCCGTGGCCGCCGTACTGGCGCTGATGCGGCAGTTCCTCCGGGCCCGCCGCATGCCGTCGCGCGGGGACGTGATCCGCGAGGTCAACCGCCAACTGGCCGCATACCGGCCCGAGGTGGCGCTGTACTTCAGCTTCGCGGCGGTGTCCCGGGACTTCATGTACCAGGTCAACATGTGGATCGAGACGCTGGAGCGGCTCGACCGGCGCCCGTTGATCATCCTGCGCGAGGACGCCTCGTTCCGCCATCTCAGCCGTACCCGGCTCCCGGTCGTCTGCGTGCCCAGGGCCGACGACCTGGCCGAGCTGGAACTGTCCGACGTCCGGGTCGTCCTCTACCCCGGCAACGCCGGCAAGAACGTGCACATGCTGCGCGTCGCCGAGGCCAAGCACGTCTTCATCGGCCACGGCGACAGCGACAAGCTCGCCAGCAGCAACCGCGTCAGCAAGGTGTACGACGAGATATGGGTGGCCGGCCGGGCCGGCCGGGACCGCTACCGGCGCGTGCGGCACGCCATCAGCGACGAGGCCATCGTCGAGGTGGGCCGCCCGCAGCTGTCCCCGATCCGGCTGCACGCCGACCACATCCCGGGCCCGCTGCCCGTCGTCCTGTACGCCCCCACCTGGGAGGGCTGGAGCGACGACGACTGCCACACGTCCCTGATCCCGATGGGCGTGACCCTCGTCGAGAAGCTCCTCGCGGAGAACGTACGGGTCCTCTACAAGCCGCACCCGCTCACCGGCCGCCGCTCGGCCGAGGCGGCCGCCGCCGACCGCGCGATCCGGGCGATGCTGAGCGCCGACAACGAGCGGCGCGGGGCCGCGCGCGCGGAGGCCGCGCTCGCCGCCGTCGAGCCGCGGCTGAAGGAGATCAGGGCCCGGCTCGGCGAACTGACCGGGCGGTCCGGGGGCGACGCGGCCCAGCAGACCCGTCAGGCGCGGCTGCCCGAACGCGACGACGCGGCCGAGTGGCACGCCCTGCGCGCCGAGTGGCACCGGCTCTTCCGGGACAGCCGCGGCCCGGACCGGCACCTCGTGATCCGCGGTCAACTGCCCACGCTGTACGAGTGCTTCAACGACGCCGACATCCTCGTCAGCGACGTCTCCTCCGTGGTCGCCGACTTCGTGGCGAGCCTCAAGCCGTACGTCCTCACCAACGCCCGGGACCTGCCCGACGAGGAGTTCCGCGCCGCCTACACCACGGCCGGCGGAGCCTATCTGCTCGACCGCGACTGCACCCGGCTGCCGGAGATCCTGCGCTCGGTGCGCGAGCCGCGCCACGACCCGATGGCCCCGCACCGCCGCACCCTCAAGGAGTACGTCCTCGGCCCCGACCGGCCCACCTCGCCGGAGCGGTTCAACGCGGCCGTCAACGCCCTGTCCGACCGGGCCGAGGCGGAGCGGGCCGAGGCGGAGCGGGACGAGGAGAGTGAGCCGGCGGATTCGAGGGATTCGACGGATTCGAGGGAGCCGGCCGGTTCGGCCGCGCTCGCGTGCCCGTGAGGTGACGTGAGGTGAGGGGCCCGGGCGTCACTCCCTGAAGCGGTCCCACAGCTTGGGATAGCGCTCCGAGAGCACCCGGTCGTTCTCGAAGTCGACCGGCGTGCCCTCCGGTTCGGCGGGCGTGGGCGCGATGCCCAGGTCCGGGGCGACGACGCCGGTGAGCTGTTCGTACGCCTCGTCCGCCGCATAGCCCAGGTCCTCGCCGTCGCCGTCGATCTCCTCGTCGAAGTCGCCGAGGAGATCGGCCAGCGAGTCCGGGTCGTGCACGGCGCCCTCGAAGACCTCCCGGCCCTGGCCGATCAGCCAGCAGCGGAAGAAGTCGAAGGCGTCGTCGCTCGCCCCGTCCAGTAGCACCCAGGCGGCCCCCCACAGGTCCCAGCGGTAGGCCCGGTTGTACCGGGACTCGAAGTGACGGGCGAAGTCCAGGACCGACTCCGGGTCCAGCTGGAGGAGCTGCTCCACGAGCAGGTCGGCCTGGTCCTCGGGGTCGCCCTCGGCGGCCTCGCGGGTGGTGTCCACCAGCTCCCAGAACTCCATCTCGTCCATCACGGGTCCAGCATCGGGCCTGCGCGGGTGGGGCGCACGCGGAGTGCGGCGGATTGTTATCAGGCGCGAAGCCGTGAGGAGCCGCTGAAACGACGACGAAGGGGTGCGGCACAACAGCCGCACCCCTTCGTCGTCGAGCGGTCAGGCCCGAAGAGTCCTACAGGCCGTACTTCTCCCGCGCTTCCTTCACCGCGGACGCCTGGACCTCGCCGCGCTTGGCCAGCTGGGCCAGGGCCGCGACGACGATCGACTCGGCGTCGACGCCGAAGTGGCGGCGCGCGGCCTCACGGGTGTCCGACAGGCCGAAGCCGTCGGCGCCCAGGGAGGAGTAGTCCTGCTCGACCCACTGCGCGATCTGGTCCGGGACCTGGCGCATGTAGTCGGAGACCGCGAGGACCGGGCCCTCGGCGCCGGTGAGCGCCTGGCGGACGTACGGCACCCGCTCCTCGCCGCGCAGGAGGGCGGCGTCCGCCTCCAGCGCGTCGCGGCGCAGCTCGGTCCAGGACGTCGCGGACCACACGTCGGCCGCCACACCCCAGTCATCGGCGAGCAGCTTCTGTGCGTCGAGCGTCCAGTGGATCGCCGTACCGGAGCCCAGCAGCTGGATGCGCGGGGCGTTGGCCGTCGGCGAGAGGCCCGCCGACTCCGCCGTGTTGAAGCGGTACAGGCCCTTGACGATGCCCTCGTCGATGCCGAGGCCGGCCGGCTTGGCGGGCTGCGGCAGGGGCTCGTTGTAGACGGTCAGGTAGTAGAAGACGTTCTGGTCCTCGCCCGGAGCCGCCTCGCCGTACATGCGGCGCAGACCGTCCTTGACGATCACGGCGATCTCGTACGCGAACGCCGGGTCGTACGACAGTGCGGCCGGGTTGGTCGCGGCGATGACGGGGGAGTGACCGTCGGCGTGCTGCAGGCCCTCACCGGTCAGCGTGGTGCGGCCGGCCGTGGCGCCGACGAGGAAGCCGCGGCCGAGCTGGTCGCCGAGCTGCCACATCTGGTCGGCCGTGCGCTGCCAGCCGAACATCGAGTAGAAGATGTAGAACGGGATCATCGCCTCGCTGTGCGTCGCGTACGACGTCGACGCGGCGATGAAGTCGGCCATCGAACCGGCCTCGGTGATCCCCTCGTTGAGGATCTGGCCGTTCTGGGCCTCCTTGTAGTACATCAGCTGGTCGCGGTCGACCGGGTCGTACGTCTGGCCCTTGGGCGAGTAGATGCCCAGCGACGGGAAGAGCGACTCCATGCCGAAGGTGCGCGCCTCGTCGGGGACGATCGGCACCCAGCGCTTGCCCGTCTCCTTGTCGCGGACCAGGTCCTTGACGAGGCGGACGAAGGCCATGGTGGTGGCCACGTTCTGCGAGCCGGAGCCCTTGTCGAAGGCGGCGAAGGCCTTCTCGGCCGGGGCCGGCAGCGGGGCGAGCGGGTGGACACGGCGGGCCGGGGCCGGGCCGCCGAGGGCCGCGCGGCGCTCCTGGAGGTAGCGGACCTCGGGGGAGTCGGCGCCCGGGTGGCCGTAGGGAACCACACCGTCGGTGAACTGGGCGTCGGAGATGGGGAGTTCAAGAAGATCACGCATCGTCTTGAACTCGTCCGTCGACAGCTTCTTCATCTGGTGGTTGGCGTTCTTCGACGCGAAGCCGTCACCGAGGGTGTGGCCCTTGACCGTCTGGGCCAGGATCACGGTCGGCGCGCCCTTGTGCGCGAGGGCCGCCTTGTAGGCCGCGAAGACCTTGCGGGCCTCGTGGCCACCGCGCGAGAAGTGGAAGCACTCGAGGATCTTGTCGTCGCTCAGCAGCTTCGCCATCTCGACGAGCGCCGGGTCCTTGCCGAAGAAGTCCTGGCGGATATAGGCGGCGTCGCGCGTCTGGTACGTCTGCACCTGGGCGTCCGGCACCTCGCGGAGGCGGCGGACGAGCGCCCCGGTGGTGTCGAGCTGGAACAGCTCGTCCCAGGCGGTGCCCCACAGCGTCTTGACGACGTTCCAGCCGGCGCCGCGGAACTGGGCCTCCAGCTCCTGCACGATCTTGAAGTTGGCGCGGACCGGACCGTCGAGGCGCTGCAGGTTGCAGTTGATGACGAAGGTCAGGTTGTCCAGGCCCTCGCGGCTGGCCAGCGCGAGCGCGGCCGTCGACTCGGGCTCGTCCATCTCGCCGTCGCCGAGGAACGCCCACACGTGGGACGCGGAGACGTCCTTGATGCCGCGGTTGGTGAGGTAGCGGTTGAAGCGCGCCTGGTAGATCGCCGACAGCGGGCCGAGGCCCATGGAGACGGTCGGGAACTCCCACAGCCAGGGCAGCCGGCGCGGGTGCGGGTACGACGGCAGACCATTGCCGCCCGCCTCCTGGCGGAAGTTGTCCAGGTGGTGCTCGCCGAGACGGCCGTCGAGGAAGGCACGGGCGTAGATGCCGGGGGAGGCGTGGCCCTGGATGTAGAGCTGGTCGCCCGACCCGTCGGCCTCCTTGCCCTTGAAGAAGTGGTTGAAGCCGGTCTCGTACAGCCACGCCGCCGAGGCGAAGGTGGCGATGTGGCCGCCGACGCCGTGCTTCGCTCCGCGGGTCACCATCGCGGCCGCGTTCCAGCGGTTCCACGCGGTGATCCGGCGCTCCATCTCCTCGTCACCGTCCACCGCGGGCTCGGCGGCGGTCGGGATGGTGTTGACGTAGTCGGTCTCGAGGAGCTTCGGCAGCGCCACGCCGCCCGCCTCGGCACGCTCCAGCGTGCGGCGCATCAGGTACGCGGCACGGTGCGGACCGGCCTCCCGCGCGACGGCGTCCAGCGAGGCCTGCCATTCGGCGGTCTCCTCCGGGTCGCGGTCAGGGAGCTGGTCGAGCGCGCTCGGCTGGATGGCGTTGGGGTCGGTCATGTCGCCGCCTTCCTCAGTGCGAAGGGGGTTCCCTCAAAAGGGTTCGGGGGTGCCCTTGGTCTTTGGCAGGACAGGGCGAGGGCTCGGGTACAAGCCCGTCGGCGACTGTAACTCCCTGATCGATGATCGATCAAAGGGGGAGGGGTAAAACCTCTTGATTTCGAGAAAGTCGGCACGCCGTGCCTTCGGCTGTGGCACCGGGTGACGCCTCCGGGGCGGGTTTTCGCAGGTGAGTGCCCCGGGATGACCTTGGTTCACGCCCATGGAGCGCCTCGGCTCACGCCCGCGGGGCGCAGC
This sequence comes from Streptomyces sp. NPDC046805, assembly GCF_040645355.1. Classification (NCBI taxonomy): domain Bacteria; kingdom Bacillati; phylum Actinomycetota; class Actinomycetes; order Kitasatosporales; family Streptomycetaceae; genus Streptomyces; species Streptomyces sp. NPDC046805. Next base: position 133,236 of record NZ_JBEYYC010000024.1, read on the forward strand.
CCAGAACGTGCGCTTTGACCAGGTCCGCGATCCTCGGGTCCCGCCTGCGGAACGCCTGCACCAGCTCCTCGTGCTCCTCCGCGTACGACTGCTGCACGGTCCCCAGCCAGCGGATGGACAGGGCGGTGAACACCTCGATGCCCAGCCCCTCCCAGGTGTGCAGCAGCACCGAGTTGCCGGCCGCGCGGACCAGCTCGCGGTGGAAGCCCACCGTGTGGCGGACCTGTGCCGTGCCGTCGGCCGCGCGGTCTGCCTCGTAGAGGGCGGCGACATGCGGCTCCAGGGCCGAGCAGTCCTCCCCGAGGCGATCGGCCGCCAGTTCGGCCGCGATGGCCTCAAGACCGGCCCGGACGGGGTAGCTCTCCTCCAGGTCGGCGGCGGTCAGATTCCGCACCCGTACACCCTTGTTGGGGGCCGACTCGATCAGGCGGAGCGACTCCAGCTCGCGCAGTGCCTCGCGTACGGGGGTCTGGCTGACCTCCAGTTCGGTCGCGATCCGGCGCTCCACGATCCGCTCGCCCGGCTTCCAGCGCCCGCTGACGATTCCCTCCACGATGTGCTGGCGGATCTGTTCGCGCAGCGAGTGGACGACGGGGGCGGTCATGAGGGCTCCTTAGGGAGGACTTTGACGCTTAGACAATAAAGCCGTCCGGCGGTTCGGCGGGATGCGTGAGGGGTGCTTTCGTGCAGGTGAGACGAGGCTTACATGTGGGGTGCGGCGCCTTGGGGCTCGGGTCGGCCTGCCGTCGGCCGGGCACGGGTCGTACACGGCTGGTCCATGGCTGGGCGCGCCCACACGGCGGAGCCGCACATCGACACGGCCCCGCGCCCCCGAAAAACGTCGGTGCCTCCGCCCGGATCATCCGGGCGGAGGCACCGACGTCGGCACGTGGCGGCGACTACAGGCCGAGCTCGACCTCGAACTCGCCCGCCTCCAGGATCTCCTTGACGGCCGTCAGGTAACGGGCCGCGTCGGCGCCGTCGACCAGGCGGTGGTCGTAGGAGAGGGTCAGGTAGGTCATGTCGCGGACGGCGATGACCGTGCCCTCCTCCGTCTCCAGGACGGCCGGGCGCTTGACCGTGGCACCGATGCCGAGGATCGCGACCTGGCCCGGCGGCACGATGATCGTGTCGAACAGGGCGCCGCGCGAACCGGTGTTGGAGATGGTGAAGGTCGCGCCGGACAGCTCGTCCGGGGTGATCTTGTTGGCGCGGACCTTGCCCGCCAGCTCGGCCGTGGCCTTGGAGATACCGGCGATGTTGAGGTCACCGGCGTGCTTGATGACCGGGGTCATCAGGCCCTTCTCGGAGTCCACCGCGATACCGATGCTCTCGGTGTCGAAGTAGGTGATGGTCCCCTCGGCCTCGTTGATCCGGGCGTTGATGACCGGGTGGGCCTTCAGCGCCTGCGCGGCGGCCTTGACGAAGAACGGCATCGGGGAGAGCTTGACGCCCTCGCGGGCCGCGAAGGAGTCCTTCGCCTTGGCGCGCAGCTTCATCAGGCGCGTGACGTCGACCTCGACGACCGACGACAGCTGGGCCTGCTCCTGCAGCGCCTTGACCATGTTGTCGCCGATGACCTTGCGGATGCGGGTCATCTTGACGGTCTGGCCGCGCAGCGGGGAGACCTCCAGCGCCGGGGCCTTCTTGGCCGGGGCAGCGGCCGGGGCGGCGGCAGCGGCCGGAGCCGGGGCGGCAGCGGCGGCCTTCGCGGCCTCGGCGGCGGCGACGACGTCCTGCTTGCGGATACGGCCGCCGACGCCGGTGCCCTTGACGGTGGCCAGGTCGACACCGCTCTCGGCGGCGAGCTTGCGCACCAGCGGGGTGACGTAGGCGCCCTCGTCGGTGGCCTGCGCGGCGGCCGGAGCCGGGGCGGCGGGAGCGGCGGCCGGGGCCGGAGCAGCCGCGGCCGGAGCAGCCGCGGCCGGGGCCGGGACGGCGGGCGCCGGAGCGGCCGGGGCAGCGGGGGCGGCAGGCGCCGGAGCCGGAGCCGGGGCAGCGGGGGCGGCCTGGGCGGGAGCCGCAGCCGGGGCAGCGGCGGCCGGGGCCGGAGCGGCGGGGGCCTCGGCAGCGGCCGGAGCCGCGCCCGGGGCGCCGATGACGGCGAGCTTGGCGCCGACCTCCGCGCTCTCGTCCTCGGCGACCGTGATCTCGAGCAGCACGCCGGAGACGGGCGCGGGGATCTCGGTGTCGACCTTGTCCGTGGAGACCTCGAGCAGCGGCTCGTCAGCCTCGACACTCTCGCCGATGGCCTTCAGCCAGCGGGTGACGGTGCCCTCGGTGACGGACTCACCGAGCGCGGGCAGGACCACGTCCGTGCCCTGGGCGCCACCGGCCGGAGCGGCGGGGGCGGCGGCCGGAGCGGGGGCGGCGGGCGCCGGGGCGGCGGGGGCCTCGGCCACGGGGGCCGGGGCGGCCGGAGCCGCGGGGGCCTCGGCGGCGGCCGGGGCCGGGGCGGCGGGCGCGCCCGTGCCGTCGTCGATGACGGCCAGCTCGGCGCCGACCTCGACGGTCTCGTCCTCGGCGACCTTGATGGAGGCCAGCACGCCGGCGGCGGGCGCGGGGATCTCGGTGTCGACCTTGTCGGTCGAGACCTCGAGCAGCGGCTCGTCGGCCTCGACGCGCTCGCCCTCGGCCTTCAGCCATCGGGTGACGGTGCCCTCGGTGACGCTCTCGCCGAGCGCCGGAAGGGTTACGGAAACCGGCATGGTTTCGGTTGCTCCTTACGAATTGCGGAAGTCTGTGTCGTCGTCCGTGACCGAAGGCTCAGTCGTGGGCGTGCAGCGGCTTGCCGGCCAGGGCCAGGTGGGCCTCGCCGAGCGCCTCGTTCTGCGTCGGGTGGGCGTGGACGAGCTGGGCGACCTCGGCCGGCAGCGCCTCCCAGTTGTAGATCAGCTGGGCCTCGCCGACCTGCTCGCCCATGCGGTCGCCGACCATGTGGACGCCGACCACGGCACCGTCCTTGACCTGGACGAGCTTGATCTCGCCCGAGGTCTTGAGGATCTTGCTCTTGCCGTTGCCCGCCAGGCTGTACTTGAGGGCGACGACCTTGTCCGCGCCGTAGATCTCCTTGGCCTTGGCCTCGGTCAGACCCACGGAGGCGACCTCCGGGTGGCAGTACGTCACCCGCGGGACACCGTCGTAATCGATCGGAACGGTCTTCAGACCGGCCAGGCGCTCCGCCACCAGGATGCCCTCGGCGAAGCCGACGTGCGCGAGCTGGAGGGTCGGGACCAGGTCGCCGACGGCGGAGATGGTGGGGACGTTGGTCCGCATGTACTCGTCCACGAGGACGTAGCCGCGGTCCATCGCGACGCCCTGCTCCTCGTAACCGAGGTTCTGGGAGACCGGGCCGCGGCCGACGGCGACGAGGAGGACCTCGGCCTCGAACTCCTTGCCGTCGGCGAGGGTGACCTTGACGCCGTCCTGCGTGTACTCGGCCTTCTCGAAGAACGTGCCGAGGTTGAACTTGATGCCGCGCTTGCGGAAGGCGCGCTCGAGAAGCTTGGAGGAGTTCTCGTCCTCGACCGGGACGAGGTGCTTGAGGCCCTCGATGACCGTGACGTCCGAGCCGAAGGACTTCCACGCGG